>NZ_JBXWQW010000043.1:0-37139 GCF_059612585.1 Ruegeria sp. YKSF57
TGCACCCTGCGCAAGGCGATGCGCGTGATAGGCCTCTTTGTAGCCTTCGACAAGGTTGTGCCAAATCTTGTCAGAGTACTCCGGCGCCAGACGCGCCATGGCTTGCGGCAGGGACAACCCAACAATGGACAAGGTCGCTGTTCGATCGGGTGCGGGAAGTGACAACGCTTCGAAGGCAGCATTCATTGCGGCCACGATGGAGCCCTGACTGTCCACCAGCGTGCCGTCCACATCGAACAGGATCAGTCGCAATGAACCGGTCATTGCAACGCCTCAAACGGGTCCTCGGCTGCCAGATCTTCGGTCCAGCCGAATGTGGTCCAGCTCTCCTTCATATGCTCCGGGAGATCGGCCGTGACAGTCGTCGGTTTGTGGGTCACCGGATGCTCGAACGAAAGCTGACGTGCGTGCAGATGCAGTTTCTTGCTGATGATACCGCCAAGTTGCGCGCCCCAGCCATCGCCCAGATTTTCTTGGCCGGAGCCTCCGTACTTTCCGTCCCCGACTATCGGATGCCCGATTGCCGCCATATGCGCGCGCAGCTGATGTGTGCGGCCCGTGACCGGCTCCATTGCGACCCAGGATGCACGCCCGGCCACCCGATAAAGTGTGGCGTATAGTGTGTGCGCCCGCTTGGCACCCGGTGTGCTGTCGATCTCTTTCAGATGCACGGCAATCATCTTTTCGCCTTCACCTTGCTTGCCGTGACCCGGCGCCTTGACCAGCCCGGTCTTGATCTCGCCCAGATAGGGGGTTGGCACGCCAGCGACCAAAGCCCAATAGATCTTGCGCGTGTTGCGATGGCGAAAGGCAGCGGTCAGACCCTTGGCCGCCTCGCGCGTCCGTGCCAGCAACAAAACACCCGACGTGTCCTTGTCCAGCCGGTGAACCAACCGGGGGTTTTCCTCAAAGCCGAATCTTAGCGCCTCGGCCAGACCATCCACATGCCGGGTTTGTCCGCTACCGCCCTGCACCGGCAGGCCTGCCGGTTTGTTGAGCGCCAGAACGTGATCGTCACGATAGATCACGCACGACTGGATCATCTTTGCATCCGCATCCGAAACACGTGATCTTTGAACGATCGGTTTCTGGTCGGCATCCGGCAGCGGCGGCACCCGCACGACCTGTCCGGCGGCCAACCGGGTCGAAGCCTTGACTCGCCCGCCGTCGACCCGCAATTCGCCCTTTCGGCACATCTTTTCGATCCGGCCCTGCCCCACATGCGGGAACACCCGGCGAAGCCAACGGTCAATGCGCTGATCGGCATCCTCTTGCCCGATGGTGATCAACTGAACGCTCATGCCCACATCTCCCGTGCAACAAAAAGCCCAACAGCCAGTGCCGACAGGGACAGGATCACCGACAGCCCGACATACAATACCGCGTATACCACAGCGCCGCGTTCATACAGCGTCACTGCCTCAAGCGAAAAAGCCGAGAAGGTGGTGAACCCGCCCATCAAGCCAGTCACGACAAACGGGCTAAGGTAATGCAGTCCGCGGTGCGCCGCGGCCACGACAAAC
This sequence comes from Ruegeria sp. YKSF57, assembly GCF_059612585.1. Lineage (NCBI taxonomy): Bacteria > Pseudomonadati > Pseudomonadota > Alphaproteobacteria > Rhodobacterales > Roseobacteraceae > Ruegeria > Ruegeria sp. YKSF57. Next base: position 1,524 of record NZ_JBXWQW010000043.1, read on the forward strand.
ATACCCATCAGGAACGAGCCAATCACGTTGACCAGAATGATCGCCACAGGAAACTCCTGCGGACCAAGCGCGCGCATCACACCCACGCCGGTGAGGTAACGGAGCGTCGCCCCGATCGCGCCGCCAAGCGCTACATGCAGAACCGAAGAAAACATTGGCGTTGCTCTCGCGCGCGACGCCCATGAAGTCAAGCCCAGATGGGTTCGGTCAGATCCAGTTCAGCTTTGGTTCCGCTGAGTCCGCAACTTGGAAAAATAGTCCAGCCGCTTTTTCAACTCACGCTCAAAACCACGTTCGACCGGCTGGTACAAAACCGGTCGCTTCATCCCGTCAGGGAAGTAGTTCTGTCCCGAGAATCCATCTTCGGCGTCGTGGTCATAAGCATATCCTGCGCCGTACCCCTGATCTTTCATCAACGACGTCGGCGCGTTCAGGATGTGCTTGGGCGGGGGTTCACTGCCTGACTGCTTGGCTAGTTTCATCGCCGCCTTGTAACCGACATAGGCCCCGTTCGATTTCGGTGCCAGTGCCAGATAGACGACGGCCTGCGCCAGGGCCAACTCGCCTTCGGGCGAGCCGAGCCGTTCGTAGGTTTCCCACGCATGCAGGCAGATCGATTGCGCTTGCGGATCGGCCAGACCGATATCTTCGACCGCCATGCGGGTAATCCTGCGGGCAAGATAACGCGGATCTTCTCCACCGGTCAGCATCCGCGCGAACCAGTAAAGGGCAGCGTCCGGGTCCGACCCCCGCACCGATTTGTGCAATGCCGAGATCAGATTGTAATGCTCATCCCCCGACTTGTCGTATTTCGCCGCTCGTCGCATCAGCCGGTTGGCCAATGCATCGACATCGAGCGGGCCGTCCACTTTCCAGGCCGCGACCTGTTCGGTCAGGTTCAGCAATGCGCGCCCGTCTCCGTCAGCCATTTCCTGCAGTGCCTCGCGCGCCGTACCCGTCAGCGGCAAGGCGCGGCCCAGTTCCTTTTCCGCGCGTTGAGTCAATCGTTCCAGATCGGCCAGACCCAACCGTTCCAGCACCAGAACCTGCGCACGACTAAGTACGGCAGCGTTCAGCTCGAATGACGGGTTCTCGGTCGTCGCCCCGACAAGCAGGATAGTGCCATCCTCCATATGCGGCAGGAATCCGTCCTGCTGGGCCCTGTTGAACCGGTGGATCTCGTCGACGAACAGTAAGGTGCCCTGCCCGTTCTGACGCCGAATCTTCGCCGCCTCAAACACCTTCTTGAGATCTGGTACACCGGTGAAAATCGCGCTGATCTGAACGAAATGCAGATCCGTTTCCTGTGCCAGAAGCCGCGCAATGGTGGTCTTGCCCACACCGGGTGGACCCCAGAATATAAGGCTCGACAAACTGCCCGAGGCTAGCATCACCCCCAGCGGGGCATCCGGCCCCAACACCTGCTCTTGTCCGATCACCTCGCCAAGCGACTTTGGCCGCAGCCGGTCGGCCAATGGCCGTGGGGGCTCGGTCGCAGGTTCCTTTGCGCCAGTGTCGAACAGGTCTGCCACGGCTCAGATCCTGAACCGCAGCGACACCCACTGCCCACGTCGCTGCAGATCAATGCGGACGCGGCGCCCGGTATCGGTCAAGGCCTGACGCACGTCGTCGGGGCGCTTTACCTCTTCGCCGTTTACCGCCCCCAGAATGTCGCCCGGCTGTAAACCCGCTCGGGCGCCAAAAGCCCCGGGGTCAAGCACGACCACGCCGTCCAATGACAACGGCAGGCCAAGCCGAGAGATCACCGCCGGGTTGAGGCGCGCCACAGTCAGACCAGGTAGCGCCGTCCTTTTGTCCAGTACCGTTTCCTCGGCGGGCGGTTCGTCGGGAGCATCGGTCATCGCTACCTCAATCTCTACCCTCTCGCCGCCACGCAGGCGGGTCATCTTCGAAACACCACCAATCCCGGACACGGACATGCGGAACTTCATCTCGGAGGGCGAGTTGACCTCTTGCCCGTCGACATGGGTGATTACATCCCCCACGCGGAACCCGGCCTTGGCAATGGGGCTTTCAGGGTGCAGGTCCGAAATCACCACGCCCTCTGGTAGCGCCAGTCCCAGAGACTCGGCAATATCGGCGTTCATCGGCTGGCCGGCCATTCCGGCCCAGGGGCGTACGAATGTCTCGTTCCCGGCCCGCGCCTGACGCAGGAATTCCGTCACCAGATTGGCCGGAATGGCAAACCCGATCCCGTTCGACCCGCCCGAGCGGCTGAGGATCGAGGTGTTGATACCGATGAGATTGCCATTAACGTCAATCAAAGCACCGCCGGAATTGCCGGGATTGATCGGTGCGTCGGTTTGAATGAAATACCCCCGCGCATTCCCGGTTGCTGTCCCGGATCGCGCAAGGCCCGAGATGATGCCGGAGGACACAGTCTGACCCACCCCGAAAGGGTTACCGATGGCAAGTGTCAATTCTCCCACCTCGACGTGATCAGAATCGCGCAGTCTCAGGAATGGCAATCCTTCGGCGCCTTGCAGGCGCAGGATTGCGATGTCGCTCTCTTCGTCTCCCAGCACCACTTCGGCGGTAAACTCGCGCCGGTCCGTGGTCACGACCTGTATTTCCGACGCCATTCCGACAACGTGAAAGTTGGACACGACATAGCCGTCCTCTGACAGGATGACGCCCGACCCCAGCGAGTTCTGTACCCGGGGACGCGGTGCTCCGAAATCCCCGCCAAAAAAATCGCGAAAAAATGGATCTGAAAACAACGAGTTAGATCGCCCCTGCCGGATGATCTTGGCATAGATGTTGACCACGGCGGGCGAGGCCTGTTTGACGACCGGGGCGAACCCCATTGATATTTCAGTCTGCGACTGCGGCACCCGGGTTTCGGCGGCGGCGAATGGAGGCGTCAGGAATGAAAAAACGATGAGTATCAGGCGGAGCATTGTCGATCCCATTAGCAGACTTCCACTGGGATATGCGGCGATGTTCGCGTGAATGCAAGCGCGGGACTCAGCCCTTTCGGCGCAGGAACTTGAGGCCTGACCAGTCTGTGTCTACGGCACAGACTTTCACATCGACCCAACCCAGCGGCAGAATTGCGGTGCGGAGATCGTCTTCGGTAATGCCGGAATGCAGTTTTGAAGACTTTTTTGCCCAGGAGACCCAAAGCGTTCCGCCTTCGCGCAGGATACCTATCTGTTCAGACGCGATCTGGGCGATGTTTTCCCCGCCATGCAAGAATAGATGCACCGCGTCAGGTTCGGGCATATCGGGGGCGAAACGAACGTCTTGGGCGTCCGCAACGAGCTGCGGATAGTGTGCTGGCGGGTTCACCAAGCGAACCATCCAGCCCGGTTTGAACCCGAGCTTCTGCGACAGAGGCTTGCCGGAATACCCGGCGGTTTTTGTGTTGGCCATAAAACCGTTTTCCAAAGCGACGTGCTTCGATCCTAGCAATGTCTTTCACATGACCATAAGGGCCAACAGTCAAAATGTCAGGTACGATCAACCAAAAAGAAAACCCCCGCGCAAGGTGCGCAGGGGTTTGAAAAAAAAGATGTTTTAGACTTATTCTTCGTCGGCGGCTGCGTCTTCGGCAGCAACGCGGGCCTTGTCGGCTGCGCCTTTGGCGTCGACGTCACGGTCGACGAACTCGATGATCGCCATCGGAGCCATGTCACCATAACGGAAGCCTGCCTTTAGGATACGGACATAGCCGCCCTGACGCTCGGCATAGCGGGGGCCCAGAACCTCGAACAGCTTTGCGACGTCTTTGTCTTCTTTCAGCTGCGATGCGGCCTGACGGCGGGCGTGCAGGTCGCCGCGCTTGCCCAGAGTGACCAGCTTTTCGATGATCGGGCGCAGTTCTTTTGCCTTGGGCAGAGTTGTCTTGATCTGCTCATGTTCGATGAGCGAGCCGGCCATGTTTGCAAACAGAGCCTTGCGGTGCTCATGAGTGCGGTTCAGGCGGCGGTAACCACGTGCGTGACGCATTTTCTAGTTCCTTCTTTAGCGTTTTGCTTTGTCCGGCCTCCGATGCGTGTCAGAGGCTCACCTTGGGGCGGGATTGCCCGGATTGTTCGTTTTGTACCGGTTTTCAGACCTCATTTGTCCGAATTGTACAAAACCCGCGACGGCAGGTTGGCCCCGCCGCCGCAGCCGAAGATGCTTAGAACGCGTCTTCGAATTTCTTTGCCAGATCTTCGATGTTGTCGGGCGGCCAGTCCTCGACATCCATGCCGAGGTGCAGACCCATGCCGGACAGCACTTCCTTGATCTCGTTCAGCGACTTGCGGCCGAAGTTTGGGGTGCGCAGCATCTCGGCTTCGGTCTTCTGGATCAGGTCGCCGATATAGACGATGTTGTCGTTCTTCAGGCAGTTTGCCGAACGGACCGACAGTTCCAGCTCGTCCACTTTCTTGAGCAGGAGCGGGTTGAATTCCAGACCGTCGTCCTCGTCCTGACGGCCAGCCGATTCCGGCTCGTCGAAGTTGACGAAGATCGACAGCTGATCCTGCAGGATGCGGGCGGCATAGGCCAGCGCGTCCTCGGGGGTGATCGAACCGTCGGTATCGATCTTGAGGGTCAGCTTGTCATAGTCCAGAACCTGACCTTCGCGGGTCGGCTGAACGTCATAGGCGACCTTCTTGACCGGCGAATAGATCGCGTCGATCGGGATCAGGCCGATGGGCGCGTCCTCGGGCTTGTTCTTTTCAGCCGAGACATAACCCTTGCCGGTATTGACGGTCAGTTCCATGAACAGGTCGGCGCCATCGTCCAGGTGGCAGATGACGTGATCGCGGTTCAGAACCTCGATGCCGGCGCTTTCGCTGATGTCGCCTGCGGTGACAACTGCGGGGCCTTTGGCATTGATCGACAGGCGCTTGGGGCCTTCGACTTCCATGCGCAGGGACACGCCCTTGAGGTTCAGGATGATGTCGGTGACGTCTTCGCGGACGCCTGCCACGCTCGAGAACTCGTGCAGGACGTTGTCGATCTGAACGCTGGTGATGGCCGCGCCTTGCAGCGAGCTCATCAGCACGCGGCGCAGCGCGTTGCCGAGCGTCAGGCCAAAGCCGCGCTCCAGCGGTTCGGCGACCAGGGTGGCCTGGCGTGCGGGATCGTTGCCCGGCTTGCCGTCAAGCTGGGTCGGTTTGATCAATTCTGCCCAATTCTTATGGATCATGTAATCCCTCCATTCCTGTCTGCGCCCCATGACCAATCAGGTGCAGACGCCCGAGGTTTCAAAACGGCGAACCGGGGCCGCGCAAAAACACGGCCCCAGCTTGTAATTGCAATCGCTCAGACGCGGCGGCGCTTCGGCGGGCGGCAACCATTGTGAGCAATCGGGGTCACGTCACGGATCGACGTGATGTTGAAGCCCACAGCAGCCAGTGCGCGCAGCGCCGATTCACGACCCGAACCGGGGCCCTGAACTTCGACTTCGAGCGTCTTGACGCCATGTTCCTGCGCCTTCTTGCCTGCATCTTCGGCAGCCATCTGAGCGGCGTAGGGGGTCGATTTCCGCGATCCCTTGAAGCCCATGGTGCCAGCAGACGACCACGAAATGGCGTTGCCCTGCACGTCCGAGATCAGGATCTTGGTGTTGTTGAAGGTCGAATTCACATGGGCGACGCCCGATGCGATGTTCTTGCGCTCTTTTTTCTTGATGCGTGTCTTGTCGCGTGCCATCGGTCAGACCCTCCTTACTTCTTCTTGCCCGCGATCGGCTTTGCGGGGCCTTTGCGGGTACGAGCGTTGGTGTGGGTGCGCTGACCGCGAACCGGCAGGTTGCGGCGGTGACGCAGACCGCGATAGCAGCCCAGGTCCATCAGGCGCTTGATGTTCATCTGCGTTTCACGACGCAGGTCACCTTCGACGGTGTAGTTGGCGTCGATGTGTTCGCGGATGGCGAGCACTTCGGAGTCGCTGAGTTCGTTGACCCGGCGGCTTTGTTCGATGCCCACGGCGTCGCAGATCGCTTTGGCCGAGGTGTTGCCGATACCGGTGATATATGTGAGGGCGATTGGTACCCGCTTTGCAGTCGGGATGTTTACGCCGGCAATACGTGCCACGTGTCACTTTCCTTTTCGTTGCGGTTCCGTAACTCCAGAACCTTTTTTCACAACGCTTGACCGTGGCAGTGTGGCCAGAGGGTCCAGCATCATTTTCGAGGTGATCCGGACAAACGGAACGAATCCCGTCTGCACGGTTGATTCCCAATGGGGATGGGGGTCGATATGGGCTTTTGGCGGGGGCGTCAAGCCCCCATGCGCCGTTAACCCAGAAGGACTTCGATCGAGGCGGTAACTTCCTTGATGTCGGCCAGTCCGTTGATCGGGCGCAGGTCACCCTTGGCGTAGTAATAGCCAATCAGCGGCGAGGTCTTTTTATAGTATTCCATCAGGCGGGTGCGCAGGCTTTCCTCGTTGTCATCCGCACGGCGCTGGAAGTCATTTTCCTTGCCGCAGTTGGTGCATTTGCCATCTGCCGGGATCGGTTTGGTGATGTCGTTGTAAACCTCGCCACAGCCGCCGCAGGTCGAACGCGCCGTGATCCGCTGCACCAAGGCCTCGTCATCCACACGCATTTCGATCACGGTGTGCAGCGACTGGCCCAGCTTGTTCAGCAGCGCCGACAGCGCGTCGGCCTGTGCCAGAGTTCGGGGAAAGCCGTCAAAGATGAAGCCCGCGCCCTTTTCGGTCGTCAGCTTTTCTTCGATCAGGCCGATGACGATCTCATCCGTGACCAGCTTGCCGGCATCCATAACCGCCGCGACCTTCTTGCCCATTTCGGTGCCCGAGGTCTTGGCTTCGCGCAGCATGTCCCCAGTGCTGAGCTGCACCATGCCGCGGGTTTCAACGAGATGCCGTGCCTGGGTGCCTTTGCCGGCGCCCGGCGGGCCAAGCAGAATGATGTTCATCGGCGAGAGGATCCCTTCCTGTTGCGTTTCTTGCCTTTTCCGCGCAGCTGGGACTTTTCGATCAGCCCTTCGTATTGATGCGCCAAAAGGTGGCTCTGGACTTGCTGGATGGTGTCCATGGTCACAGAGACGATGATCAGAACCGAAGTGCCGCCGAAGTAGAACGGAATGGCGAACTGGCCGCGCAGGATTTCCGGCAGCAGGCAGACGGCGGCCAGATAGGCCGAGCCCAGCACCAGCACGCGGTTGACCACGTATTCCAGGTATTCGGCGGTTTTCTTGCCGGGGCGGATGCCCGGAACAAAGCCGTTCTGTTTCTTCAGGTTGTCGGCGACGTCATCGGGTTTGAACGACACGTTGAACGTGTAGAAATACGCAAAGAAGATGATCATCGACGCGAAGAACAGCAGATAGAGCGGCTGGCCGGGGCCGAAGTTGGCCAGAAGCCACGACATGATCGGGCCATTGGCGGCACCCGACGAGAAGGTCGAGATCGTCACCGGCAGCAGCAAGAGCGAGCTGGCGAAGATTGCCGGGATCACACCTGCGGGGTTGACCTTGACCGGCAGGTGGCTGGAACCGCCCTCGTACACTTTCATGCCGACATTGCGGCGCGGATACTGAATATGGATCTTGCGCAGGGAGCGTTCCATGAACACCACAAAGGTGATCACGGCGATGACCATCACGATGACACCGACGATCACGGCGGGGCTGATGGCGCCCGAGCGGCCCGACGCGAAGAACTGCGCCAGGGCGGCGGGAACCTCGGCGATGATGCCAACGAAGATGATCAGCGAGATGCCGTTGCCGATGCCGCGCGCGGTGATCTGCTCACCCAGCCACATCAGGAACATGGTGCCGCCCACGAGCGTGATCATCGTCGAGAAGCGGAAATAGAGACCGGGATCGGTGGCCAGATCGCCCGATTCCAGCGACACGGCCAGACCATAGGCCTGAACGGTGGCCAGTGCCACGGTGCCGAAACGAGTGTATTGGTTGATCTTCTTGCGGCCCTGCTCGCCCTCTTTCTTGAGCTGTTCGAGCGCGGGAACCATCGAGGTCATCAGCTGGACGATGATCGAGGCCGAGATATAGGGCATGATGCCGAGGGCAAAGATGCCCATGCGCCCCAGCGCCCCACCGGTGAACATCGAAACCATGCCGCCGATGCCTTGCCCCGCCTGCTCCATGAACTCGCGCAGGGCTGCTCCGTCGATCCCCGGCACCGGAATGAAGGTGCCCAGACGATAGACGATCAGCAAACCCAGCGTGAACAGGATGCGGTTGCGCAGATCGGTGGCTTTGCCAAGGGCAGCCCAGCTTGTGTTGGCTGCCATTTGTTCTGCTGCTGATACCATAAATCGGTCTCTCTTATGAAAACACCGCCCGAAACCGTTTTCCGGCTCGGGCGGCGTCTTGGAAAACTCTGAGGTCTATGTAAGCGGCTCGTGCGCCGCTCACAAGCGCTTACTCTGCCGCAGCGGCTTTTGTGACCGTCAGTGAGCCGCCCGCTTTCTCGACTGCCTCGACGGCAGCTTTCGAAGCACCGGTCACTTCGAGGTTCAGCTTGGCCGAAACCTCGCCCTTGGCCAGAACGCGGATGCCGTCCAGCTTGCGGCGGACCAGACCGGACGCGACCAGCGCGTCTTCGGTGATGGCGGATTTGGCGTCGAGCTTGCCGGCGTCGACGAATTTCTGGATCAGGCCCAGGTTGATGACGGCGAATTCCTTGCGGTTGGGCTTGTTGAAGCCACGCTTGGGCAGACGCTGGTACAAGGGCATCTGGCCGCCTTCATAGCCATTGATGGCCACGCCCGAGCGGGATTTCTGACCTTTGATACCACGGCCACCCATTTTACCCTTGCCCGAGCCGGGGCCCCGGCCAACGCGGGTTTTCTTGGATGCGGCGCCTGGATTGTCGCGCAGTTCGTGCAGTTTCATGTCGCTTCTCCTAAGCCGGATGTGACCCCGAAGCGTGATGGGCCAAACACGGCGTTTCTTGGTTTTGATTCTTGTGGACCCTTTGGGCCACCGGGGGCGTATAGACGCAAGTCGCCCGGCAATCAAGAGGGCGGCAAAACTGCCGCCCTTCACCCCGGTTTTTCGCTTTTGTTTGGCGTCAGGACGGTGTCGGCCACACAAAGTCGGGCCGCAGGCTGTCATAGACCGGGCGCCCATCGTCAGGCCGGGCGTATCCCTTGGTTTCGTCCCAGAAGGCGTGATAGGTCGCGTCGGGGAAACTTGCCACGTCATAGCCCATGACATTTGGAACCGCGACGCGGATGCGCCCCTGCTTGTCGTCCAGCATGATCGGCGCCCCGCATTCCTTGCAGGTGCACAGCTCCAGCGGGCCGTCGGGGTTGTCCTTGTTGAACGGTTGCCGGTTGAGCAACTCGGGGTGATCGACCGCCAGATCGCCATGGCGGAAGAATGCGACATGGGTCGTCTGCTGCCCGGTTACCGATTTGCAGACATTGCAATGACAGGTGTGATTGTCGATCGGAGCATTATCCGTATGCGTGTGCACATGAGCGCAGCCGCCATCCAGAGCCTGAGCCATAAATTCCCCCTTTCAATGATCTACGAAAATGACCGGCAAACCTCGTCGCCGGTTACGTGGCGTAAACTTATCACAAAACGGTGATTCCCGAAATTGAATTGCCGAGATGGGCCATAGGCACGCCGCATGGAAACTGGGCCAGTTGTCTGCCGCGCATCCGTGCTAGGCTTCTGTCATGAGCTGGAATCATCGCGAAATCGTGGATTGGCTGTTGCGGACGGGGGCCACCCTGCCGGATCTGGACGCCCTGATCGAAGGGTTGGGGGCAGAGATGCGGCGCGCGGGCGCTCCGGTGTGGCGAATTCGTCTGGCGATGCGCACCATTCACCCGCTTGCCGCCGCCGTCAGCGCCATCTGGAACCGGGACGTCGCACAGGTCGAGGCGGTGCACAATCCGCACGGGTTGGAACAGCGCAGCGGCTATGTGGGCAGCCCGTTGGCGGTGATCTCGGATACCCGGCAAGCGCTGCGCAAGGATCTGACGCGGCTGGCCCCCGATGATCACGAAATCTATCACGAATTGCGCGCGCAGGGGGCGACCGACTATTTCGGCGTCCCGCTTCGGTGCGGAGATCATCTGTCAGGCATTCTGGTGGCGGCGACGGACCGGGCCAAGGGGTTTGACGACGCCGATATTGAGGGCATCGAGGCGATTGCGCTGGCCCTTGGTCCGCTGTCCGAGGTCCACCGCCTGTCGATCCTGTCCACTGCCGTGTCCGCGGCCTATCTTGGAGCCCGCACCAGCCAGCGGGTGCTGGGCGGCGAGATCACGCGGGGGAGTGTCGAGACCATGGAGGCCGCCATCCTGATCAGCGACATCCGCAACTGGACAGGGCTGAACGCCCGTTTGCCGGTGGAGGAGGCGGTGGCGCTGGCGAACCGGTATTTCGAGGCAATCGATACGGCGGTAACCGAGCATGGTGGCGAAATCCTGAAGTTTCTGGGCGACGGGGTGTTGGCCGTGTTCCCCGGCGATGACGGGCAGCGCACAGCCTGTTCCAATGCACTGGCGGCGGCAAGGCATGCTTTGGCTGCCGATTTGCCCGAGGTTCTGGGGTTCGGCGTCGGGCTGCATTTCGGGCGGGTTCTGTATGGCAATGTCGGCTCGCACAACCGGCTGGATTTCACGGTGCTGGGTCAGGCGGTGAATGTTGCCGCGCGGATCGAGGCGCTGTGTTCGGAAACCGGGCATCCGGTTCTCTGTTCCCGCACGTTTGCCGACGCGCTGGATGGCGGTCACGTCGCGGTCGGCGAATTCGCCCTCAAGGGGTTGGCGCATCCGGAACAGGTTTTCGCCCCGAAGACCACGGACAAGACTTTGGTTGACAAGGGCGCAAATTGAGAGCATACGCCCCCGGTGCCTTGTCTGCGGCGTGAGCAGACCGCGCGACCGAAGTGTTTGAAACGCATCCGCGCAGCACCTCATCTTTACACACTGACACCCAGATCACGCGGGGTTCGGCGCAATGACGCGGCCTTGGGCAATCCGGCCCGGCGGCAGAGCATCGCGCAACCACGTAACACAACGCGGCCCCGCGGGGTCGCGACATGTCATTTTGCGCGGCCGGAATAGGCCGCCCCGCCGAAAAGGAACGGCTTTTGGACTTTACCATGCTGGGGCTGACGCCCCGCTTTATCACCAATCTTGAAACCCTGGGCATATCGGAGCCGACGCCGATCCAGAAACAGGCGATCCCGCATGCCATGAACGGGCGCGACGTCATGGGGCTGGCGCAGACCGGCACCGGCAAGACGCTGGCCTTTGGCCTGCCGATCCTGATGTCGCTGATCCGGCAGGAGGGCCGCCCGACTCCGAAGACCGCGCGCGCGCTGGTTCTGGCGCCGACGAGGGAACTGGCAAAACAGATCTCGGACAACCTGCGCGCCTATGCCGAGCGCACCTCCATCCGCGTCGACCTGGTGGTCGGCGGTGTGTCGATGGGGCCGCAGATCAACCGGCTGGGCCGGGGCAGCGATATTCTGGTCGCCACGCCGGGCCGCCTGATCGACCTGATCGAGCGCCGCGCCGTGCGGCTGGACCAGACCGGGTTCCTGGTGCTGGACGAGGCCGACCAGATGCTGGACCTGGGCTTTATCCACGCGCTGCGCAAGATCGCGACGCTGTTGCCCACTGAACGCCAGACCATGTTGTTCTCGGCCACGATGCCGAAGCAGATGGCCGAAATCGCGGCCACCTATCTGAGCAATCCTGTACGGGTCGAAACCGCGCCTCCGGGCCGTCCGGCGGACAAGATCACCCAAGGCGTGCATTTCGTGGCGCAGGCGGAAAAGACCGGCCTGCTGATCGAAATGCTGGACGCGCACCGTGACGAGCTGGCGCTGGTTTTTGCCCGCACCAAGCATGGCGCGGAAAAGCTGATGAAAACGCTGGACAAGGCCGGGTTTGCCGCCGGTGCCGTGCATGGCAACAAGTCGCAGGGTCAGCGCGACCGAGCGCTGAAACAGTTCCGCAGCGGCGAGTTGCGGGTGCTGGTGGCGACCGATGTGGCGGCACGCGGCATCGACATCCCGGATGTGCGCCACATATACAATTATGACCTGCCGAACGTGCCGGACAACTATGTCCACCGGATCGGCCGTACCGCGCGGGCCGGGCGCGATGGCCGGGCGGTCGCCTTTTGCGCCCCTGCCGAGATGGGTGAACTGCGGGCCATTCAAAAGACCATGTCGCGTGACATTCCGGTGATCGGCGGCACGCCATGGGCCTTTGAAGCCCCCAAGAAAGAGGCGCGCAAGCCACAGAACCGGCGCCGCCGCCCCAACCGCGGACGCCCCCACGCCAAGGCCGCCTGACCGGAAAAACCCCGGTTTGGCCCGGCTGTGACCTTGGCCGTAGCAAGCGGCGGGATGTCCCGCCCAGCTTGGGCACGTTGTTTCACATGAACGCAATTCAGCTCCCGAAGAATTCTTCGGGAGCTTCTGTTTTGAAGCCAATTGTCGGGCTTCGGTGATGCGGACGAAGCGGACCTCCGCCAATCACAGCCAATTAAACACTGAGATTACAAACCGGCGAGAAAGGCCTTCGCCTGAGGCACCCATTTTTCCGGCTCGACGGACGTGGAGTAATGCCCCATGTGGCTGCTCACCTCATGAAAAGTCACCTGCGCTCCTGCAGCCCGCATTTCCCTGGCAACGCCTTCTCCCATCGAAGCCGGGTAGAATTCATCGGTATCACAAAGGACATAGAAGAATTTTGCGCGTATTTGATCCAGCCTGTCCGAGACATCAAATTCCCCAATCGCTGAATTGAGAACAACAAGGCTCATCGGATCGAACTCTTCGGCCCACTCCCTAGAGGTATCGTTCAACAGCTTTTCAATATCACCCCTTGGCATCTGCCCTTTGAATTTTTCCATGAATTGGTAGGAAAGCAATGTTCTGGTCCGGATGCGTGTCATCACATCTGTCAGGCCACCCGCCTGCGCGTAATGGCCTCCGTTCCAGTTGGGGTCAGCCTGAAGTTCCGCCACAAGTTCAGGCAAGGCTGCGCTTGTTCCGAACTGATTTACGGGGCCGCAATCACAAGCAATGATTCCACGCATCGCTTCGGGGTATGTCACGGCCCATTGGAACGACAGCAGACCGCCGACCGATCCGCCTGCTACTGCATAAAGCTGTTCAATGCCCAGTGCGTCGATCAGTGTTTTCTGTGCTCGGACCATATCCTCAACCGAAATCTTGGGAAAATCGGCGCCCCAAACGTGGTCGCTTTCTGGGTTTATGGATGCGGGTCCGGTTGTTCCGTATGACGAGCCGAGCATGTTGGACGATATTACACAGTATTTATCTGTGTCGAGCAGCTTACCCGGGCCGATGATGCTATCCCACCAGCCCTCGCGCAAATCAGGCGTCGTTCGACCGGCAGCATGATGGGTGCTGGTGGTCCCGTGGTGGACAAGAACCGCATTGGACTTATCGCCATCGAGCTTGCCGTAGCATTCGTAGGCGATATCCAGTTGCGGTAGTACAATGCCAGACTGTAATCGAAATTCTGCTGTTTGATGTTGCGGCATAGCCGTACCCCGTTTTGACTTCGGGAATTCTACCACGGAACGGGACAATGGTCCAAAACCTGGAGCTTCGCCATGTCCCCACTGGGTTCAAAGTTGACGCTTGCAACGCGGTCATTGCCCGGATTGCGTTCCATCTCTGAAAGTCTGCAGCAAACAAAAAAAGCGCCCCGGATCGGGGCGCTTTTTGTTCGGGTGGTATTGGGGTTACACGCAGTAGACGTGTTTTTGCGCGATGTCCGCGATATCGCAGCGGCGAATGCCGATGTCGTTGAGTTCGCGGTCGGTCAGGCTTTGCAGTTCGGAATAGGTACGGTTGTACTCGGAGGCGCGGGCGCGGGCCAGTTTGACGCCTTCGACAAAGGCGCGGATGCGCCCGCCGAGCGTGAGACCGGTATGCGAGATGTTCAGTGTATGTGCCATGTGTTGTGTTCCTTTTTTCAGCCCGGGGCGTATTCCCCGGCAAGTTTGATTTCCCGTTTTGGACCACAGACAGATAGGCACGACTGATTGCGCCAACAATTGGCGTTTTGGTCTGGCCGGTCTGCGTTTTTTGCATGGCAGGGCAAACTAGAGGTTGGACACCGGAATGCGACGATACCCGGATTGCAACGGGTCTGACGACAGAGGACGGCGAAGCTTTGGGCGGTTACCGGTTACCCTCGTCACTCCAGCCGGTGGATGACATGTTCGCCCTCGAACCCTTCCAGCTGCACCGCTGCAGCCGCCGAAAAGTGAAAATCGTTCCCTTTTCCCACCATATCGCGAGTGGTATCGGAAACCTGTATTTCGCCGGGCGCGGCAAGGGCTGCGATGCGGGCGGCCTTGTTGACAACGGTTCCAAAGAAATCATCGTCGGTCTGGACCACGCTGCCGGTATGAATACCGATCCGCAGGGTGATGGCTGGCCCGTCGGATTGCCCAGACGCTTGCAGGATCGACCGGGCAGCGTGCAGGGCTTGAGCAGGCTCTGGAAAGCTGGACATGGTGCCGTCGCCCAGCGATTTCACGAACTGGCCGTTCGCGTCTTCGATGATGGTGCGGAGCGAGGCAAAGTGCCGGGCCACCTCGGAGGACCACAAACGGTCGCCCATCACCGACGCGAGGCGCGACGAATTGACGATATCGGTGAACATGATCGAGGCAAAGCCGTCTCTTTGATGCAGCGAAAAATCCTTGCGCGCTGCTGCGACAAGATCGGCGATGGCGGTCTGTTCGGTTCCCACGAAGTCGATATTCGGGATCGGAACCGAGCCGTGGCGCAGAACGATCTTCCAGACGCCGTCTTCGAGCGCGAAGATCAGGGTGGTCCGTATGTGAAATGTCCGATCGGGTTGATTGGCAAAAATGAGTTCATGTGTGAAATTCGACCAGCCGGTTTCACCATTTTCAAAGGCTTCGGCAAATGTCTCTTCATGTTTGAGGAACGGTGGAATGGCCCCGAAGAAATCCGCGATCCCCTGGCGCACGGCCTCGCCCGCCCACAATTCGTCGTCACCCGTGCCGATAAAACGCAGGTGGCTGCGGTCGGACAACATGTTGCTAAGCTCGGTTTTCCGCCCGTACCGGATTGCGTCGATCCAGCGGCGTGACACGGCCAAGAGCTCGGAAGACGGCCGGGTCATCCTTGCCGCTCCTGCCGGTATCCCGGATATGCGCATCCCTGTCGTTCCACCCGGCACCCCCGCAACGTTGCACCACTTTACCCTCGCTGACCCTAAGCTTGGCATGGATCGGGGGATTCGCGATAGGCGCGATGAGAATCCCCGTCTTGCTTTGCGCGAGGTCGGTAATACCCTTGAAAACATACACGGGCTTTGTTGTTTGCACAGACTGTTGATGGCGAGCGGACCGTTCAATCTATTTCTGCCTGTTCGCTGCGCTTACGCAATAAGCCGGGCTTTTATGCGGCCCGTCATTGGTGGATCCGCTCTGATTGCCGCCCTGCGTTCAAGTGGTGGTGGCGGTAAATTTTCGAAATGCCATCAAGGAGATAATGCAGACCCCCATCATTCCAGACGCCAAGAGAAATGCGACACCGACATTCTCTATCCGGTCCGCGATTGCCCCTGCAATCGGAGGCGCGATCATCATGACCGCGTAATACATTGAATAATAGACACCGGTCCCAAAAGACCGGGCAGGTGGCGGAAGTATCTGCGAAGTCATGCTGACAATCGGCCCCGGAGAAAGCCCGATCAAGAATCCGGCCAATCCATAGACGATCCAGGCTGTCGATGCCGTTAGAAACAGCATCGCCGGAAAGAGGACTATTGCCGCAACAAGGGTGAAGAAAATAACTGTATCCCGGCGGCCCAACCTGTCGGCAATCCGTCCCCCCAGCGGAGCGGCAATGACAATCGCAAACATGAACAGGCCGGCGGCCGTGCTTGCCTGTACAACGGAAAGTCCGCTTTTGGCCAGAATGATCGGACCGAAACCGAAGACCATCGCGAGCGCGGCGTTGTAAAAACCCCAGATCATGGCCGCAAGAGTCAGAGGCAGCCAAGGCAATTCAACGACTGCGACCTTCCCATGTCCAACCGCGCCTTCGGGGGTGCTGTAAATTGCCCAGAATGATGCAAGTGCAAGGGCCATCACCATCGACACCCCAGCCCACGCCCCGCTAAGTCCGCTCAGATCTGCGAGCCAGGGCAGGGTGACGAGCGCCAGGCCTATGCCCAAGGGCCAGGAGCTGAGGAATACAGCCATTGCTGTCGCCAGGTGGCGTCCTGCAAACCAGTCAATCACCATCTTTGTCATCAAGACGTTGACGACCACGCCACCGACGCCCGAAATAACGCGCCCTGCGACAAGGGCAGACAACGAATTGGCCTGAAAAATCAATACACTCCCCAAGAGCATCAAAATGAGGCTCACGACGACAACGCGCTTGTCGCCGAATGAAGACGCAACGGTTCCTCCCAGAATTGCGACAATGACGCCCGGACCGAGATACAGCCCAATCAACAATCCGATGTCCACAATGGACAACAACAAGCTGTCGATCATCAGCGGAGAAAGTGCGGCAACCGATTGGAACTGAAAGGCCATGGTTGTTCGTGCGAAGAACAGCACAAACAGAATGATCCAGCGATTTTGCATAGGATGCTCCGAAGCAGGCACACTTGCGCCCGCAAAGATGCATCGCCGGCATTTTGTGATAACCGTAGCATGCCGCATTCGGCAAAGATTTCCAGAAATCCGGGTGAGTTCAGATTTTCGTGGGATTGATCTGGGTGCCTTCCGCGATGTGGGAGCGCTCGTCACCGTCGCGACCATACCCATGGAAATGTTGTTGGATGGGTAATCAGCCCCTAAGCTTGCCCGTACTGCTGACGAACGGGTGAATATATGGCTGTCTATGTCGAAACCGCGAGCGGACGCGCGAACCTCTTGTCGTGGCTGCCAAATCTTGCGGGCCGGATCAACGCGGGACTGCGCGCCAAGCTGACCTGCGCCTTTTTTGTGCCGCTGCTGATGATGGCACTGATCTGTTATGTCGGCATTGCGGCGCTCAAACAATCGCATGACCGGTTGGAGATCGCATCGCAATTGCAAGAGAAGCTGGTTCTGTTCGAAGCGATAGAACAGCTGTCGGAGGAAGTGCGGTTCAACGCGGCGGATTTTCTTTTTTCGCGGGCCATCGGGGCTTCGTCCAACCAGACGTCACCTCTTGGAAATTTTTCGAACAACGGCCTGTATAACGCTGCCGAGTTTTCAAGACAGATCACCCGCAACACAAGTCTGAGCGAACAGGAGCGCGACATACTGATGGGCGCGGTGGACGACCTGCGCGCGGTCCTGCGTGCAGGCATTGAAATCTATGCAAGGCGCAACAACGGCGATGCCGACGCGGCGCACGCAATTTACCGAACCGCGCTAAAGGAAGCGGCTTTTGCGATCAAGAGTGCGAGCTATAACTGGCAGCAGGTCTGGCGAAGGGAACTGGCCGGGGTGCTGGCCGAAAACCAGATCGCTTTTGAGCAGTCCAGATCGCTCATCCTGGCCGCCTCGGCCATCGCGGCGCTGATTGCCGGTGTACTGGGCCTGACCATTTCCACATCCATCATCCGGCCGGTGCACGCGCTGCAGGGCGCGTTCGACCGGTTGTCCGCCGGAGATTTCGCGACCCGCCTGAAGGTCGAGAACCGCGACGAACTGGGGGAATTGTGCGCGGATATGAACGAAACGATCCAACGGCTGGGGGATGCCTATGCCGAGCTTGAGACGGCCAACCAGCACAAGTCGGATTTTCTGGCCAACATGTCTCATGAATTGCGCACGCCGATGAACGCGATCATCGGGTTCACCCGTATCGTCATGCGGAAAAGCCGCGACGTGCTGCCCGAAAAGCAGTTGGGAAACCTGGAAAAGGTCGCCTCCAGCGCCGAGATACTGCTGTCGCTGATCAACGGCATTCTGGATCTGTCCAAGATCGAGGCGGGGCGGCTGGACGTTCATGCCGAAACCTTTGACGCGGCGCCGGTTCTGAAATCCTGTGCCCGGATGATCGATCCGATGCTTGAAGGAAAACCTGTCGAGGTCGGCACCGATATCCCCGACAGCCTGCCGGTGGCGTCTTCGGATCAGGGAATGCTGCGCCAGATCACGCTGAACCTGTTGTCGAACGCGGCCAAGTTCACCGAAGCCGGGCAGATCAGCATCGCGGCAGAGGTGAAAAACGGGCAGATACGTGTTAGTGTGAGGGATACCGGCATCGGGATGCGACCGGATGATCTGAACATGGTTTTTGACGAATTCACCCAGGCGGAACAGCACACGGCGCGGCGTTACGGCGGCACCGGGCTGGGGCTGGCGATCTCGCGGAAGATGGCGCGCCTGCTGGGCGGCGATCTGGTTGCGGAAAGCACGTTCGGAGAGGGGTCGACGTTTGTGCTGACCGTTCCGGAAATCTATGCCGCCGCAGAACGCGAGGCGGTATGACATGGCGCAGATCCTGATCGTGGATGATATCAGCCTGAACGTCGACCTGCTGCAGCAGTTGCTGGAAGACGACCATGACCTGTTGATCGCGCGCAACGGGCCGGATGCGATTTCACAGGCCCGGAGCCATAAACCTGACCTGATACTGATGGATATCGCGCTGCCCGGTATGACCGGCACCGAGGCAATGCAGCAGATCAAGGGCAACGGGGAATTGTCGCGTATCCCGATCATCGCGGTCACATCGCATGCGATGCGGGGGGACCGGGCCAATGCGTTGGCGGCGGGGTTTGACGATTATCTGAGCAAACCGCTGGATGACGAAGAGCTGTTGAGCGTGATCGAGAAACACCTTTGCGCCCGGTCAGCATCTTGACCGCGCGTATTCTGGTCGTCGACGACGAACCCCTGAATGTCGATCTGCTGTGTCAGGAACTGGACGATCTGGGCTACGTCTATGAAGAGGCGTATAGCGGCGCCGAGGCGCTGGCGATGCTTGCGCAGGGCAGCTTTGATACCGTCCTGCTGGACATGATGATGCCCGGTGTTTCGGGACTGGAAGTTCTGCAAGAGTTGCAAAGCCAAGGGCGTCTGGCCGAAATACCGGTCATTGTCATTTCGGCGCTCGACGATATGGACCATGTCACCCGCAGTCTGGAACTGGGGGCCGAGGATTACCTGTTCAAGCCGGTGAACGAAAAGCTTCTCAAGGCGCGGCTGGCGGGTGCGCTGGAAAAGAAGCGGTTGCGGGACATGCTGGCGGAGCAGCTTGAAATCACGCGGCGCGTGTTTGGCAAATACGTTCCTGAACGGGTCGCAGAGGATATCGTCGCACAGGGCGGACAGCTGGCGCCGGTACAATGCGAGGCGACGGTCATGTTCTGCGACCTTGCCGGGTTCACGCAGCTGGCCGAAACGCTTGTGCCACCAGATGTTCTGGCGGTGTTGTCCGCGTTCTTTTCCGCCGTTCTGCCTGCGGTCGACAGCCGTCAGGGAACAGTGAACGAGTTTTTCGGGGATGGCATGCTGGTGACGTTCAATGTGCCGTTGCTGGCCGGGGATCATGCCCGGCGTGGCGTGGAATGTGCGCTGGAGATACTGGACATCCTCGGTGGCGAGGACATTCAGGGGCACAGGCTGTCAGCGCGGATCGGTGTCGCGACGGGAAATGTCGTGGCGGGGAATATCGATACGATGAACCGGCTGAATTACACGGTTTTGGGTGACACGGTGAACCTGGCGGCGCGGCTGCAGCAGATGAACAAGCAGATGAACAGCCGGTTGCTGATCTCAGAGGCCACGATGGCCGGGTGCGGATCGGATCACGGGCTTGAGCCGGTGACGCTGGAAGTCCGGGGCAAGACCAACCCGGTCAGAGCATACAAGCTTGGGGCATAGTGGGCGGCACCGAACGGATGTGCGCCTTTACACAAGAAAACGCCCCCGGTTTACCGAGGGCGTTTTCTGTTCGGATCGATGAGAGGCTTAGTCGCGCTCTTCGATGATCTCGACCAGATGCGGGATCTTGTTGACCATGCCACGGACCGAGGGGGTGTCCTCAAGCTCGCGGGTCTTGTGCATCTTGTTCAGGCCCAGGCCGATCAGGGTTGCGCGCTGTTCGGCGGGGCGGCGGATCGGCGAGCCGATCTGCTTGACGACGATGGTTTTAGCCATGTTGACGTCTCCTTACGCTTCTTCGGCGACTTGCGCCGATGCTGCAGGTGCTTCGTCCCGCTTGGGCAGGATGTCGGCAACCTTTTTGCCACGACGTGCGGCGACCGAACGCGGGCTCTGCTCTTTCTGCAGGCCGTTGATGGTGGCGCGGATCATGTTGTAGGGGTTGGTGCTGCCCAGCGACTTGGAGACAACGTCCTTGACGCCCAGCATTTCGAACACGGCACGCATCGGACCACCGGCGATGATACCGGTACCTTCAGGCGCAGCGCGCATGACGACTTTACCGGCGCCGTGACGGCCCTCGATGTCGTGGTGCAGGGTGCGACCTTCGCGCAGCTGCACGCGGATCATCTGACGCTTGGCCTGTTCAGTTGCCTTGCGGATCGCCTCGGGCACTTCTTTCGCCTTGCCCTTGCCAAAGCCGACGCGGCCTTTCTGATCGCCGACAACCACCAGAGCGGCGAAGCCGAAGCGCTTACCACCTTTTACGGTTTTCGACACGCGGTTGATCGCAACGAGACGATCGGCGAATTCCGGAGCTGCTTCCTCGCGGTCGCGACGGTTGCCCCGGCGGTTTTCACGTTCTGCCATTTTCGGCATCCCTTTCTCTAGAGGCGCTTGCGGCGCCAATTACTCAATCGAAGTGAACCCGCGAATGACATTCCGGGGCTCCCCGATCATCGAGGCGGGCGGACCCGCCTTCAAAGTGCCGGTGCCGGGCTGAAGCCCGGCCTACGGCGTCGTATCAGGTAGGCCGGGCTTCAGCCCGGCACACCATCAGACCTTCAGACCACCTTCACGCGCGGCGTCGGCCAGAGCCTTCACCTTGCCGTGGAACAGGAAGCCGCCACGATCGAAATAGGCCTCTTCGACGCCTGCCTTCTTGGCACGCTCGGCGATGGCCGCGCCCACCTTGGTGGCCGCTTCGATGTTGTTCTTGCCGACAACGCCGAGATCTTTCTCGAGCGAAGAGGCAGAGGCCAGGGTCACGCCGCGAACGTCGTCGATCAGCTGAACGCTGATGTTCTTGTTCGAGCGGTGCACGCTGAGGCGCGGACGCCCGGCGTTGACCTTGCGAAGTTTGTTCCGAACGCGCAAGCGGCGTTTCAGAAACAGGGTACGTTTGCTGTTTGCCATGGTATGCGTCCTTACTTCTTCTTGCCTTCCTTGCGGAAGATGAACTCGCCCTTGTAGCGGATGCCCTTGCCCTTGTACGGCTCGGGACGGCGCCAGTCGCGGATCTTGGCCGCCACTTCGCCCACCTGCTGCTGGTCGATACCTTCCACAACAATCTCGGTCTGCTTCGGCGCGGTGATTGTGACACCTTCCGGCGCGGTGAAATCGACGTCGTGGCTGTAACCCAGGTTCAGTTTCAGGGTGTTGCCCTGCATCTGAGCCCGGTAACCAACACCCTGGATCTCCAGCTCTTTCTTGAAGCCGGTGGTCACGCCGGTCACAAGATTGGCGACCATGGTGCGGCTCATGCCCCACTGCTGGCGCGCACGCTTGGAAGACCCACGCGGGTCGATCTTGACCACGTTGTCTTCGACCGAGAGGGTCACGTCGTCGGTTGCGGTGAAGCTGCGGGTGCCTTTCGGACCCTTCACCTCGATGGTCTGGCCGGACACAGAGGCGGAAACGCCGCTGGGCAGCTCGACCGGTTTTTTACCAATACGAGACATTGCAGACCTCCTTAGAAGACGGTGCAGAGCACTTCGCCGCCAACATTGTTGGAGCGTGCGTTCTGGTCCGACATCACACCTTTCGGAGTGCTGACAATCGACACACCCAGACCCTGACGGACCTGCGGGATGTCATTGACGCCCATGTACACGCGACGGCCGGGCTTTGAGACCCGCTTGAGTTCGCGAATGACAGGGGTGCCTTCGTAGTATTTCAGGCTGATTTCGATGGCCGGATGACCGTTTGCACCGGTCGTCTTTTCATAGCCACGGATGTAACCTTCGTCCGCCAGCACGTCCAGAACCCAGGCGCGCAGTTTCGACGCCGGAGTGATCACGGTGGACTTGCCGCGCATTTGCGCGTTGCGGATACGGGTGAGCATATCGCCGATAGGATCGTTCATATCACTCTCTCCCTTACCAGCTCGATTTCACCATGCCGGGGATCTGACCAGCAGAACCCAGCTCGCGCAGCATGATCCGGCTGACCTTGAGCTTACGGTAGTAAGCGTGCGGACGACCGGTCAGCTGACAACGGTTGTGCAGACGGGTTGCCGAGCTGTTGCGCGGCAGTTTTGCCAGTTTCAGACGCGCCTTGAAGCGCTCTTCCATCGGCTTGCTTTCGTCATTCGCGATTTCTTTCAGCTCGGCGCGCTTTGCGGCGTATTGTGCCACCAGGCGCTCGCGCTTCTTCTCGCGCTCGATCATTGCTTTTTTAGCCATGTCTTATTCCTCCCGGCGCTCAGGCGTTGAAGGGCATGTTGAAGAGCTTCAACAGTGCCTTGCCTTCAGCGTCGGTTTTCGCTGTGGTGGCAATTACGATGTCCATGCCCCAGACCTCGTCGACCTTGTCGAAGTCGATCTCGGGGAACACGATGTGCTCTTTCATGCCCATGGCAAAGTTGCCACGGCCATCGAACGAGGGTTTCACACCGCGGAAGTCACGCACGCGAGGCATCGCGATGGTGATCAGACGATCCAGGAATTCGTACATCCGGTCGCCGCGCAGGGTCACTTTCGCACCCAGCGGCATGTCTTCACGGACGCGGAAACCAGCGATCGACTTCTTCGCTTTGGTCGAAATGGCCTGCTGGCCAGCGATGGCGGTCAGATCCTCGACAGCCGATTTGGCTTTCTTGGAGTCTTTCACGGCCTCGGCGCCGCAGCCGATGTTCAGAACGATCTTCTCCAGCTTGGGGATCATCATCTCGTTCTTGTAGCCGAACTCTTCTTTCAGAGCCGCGCGAATGCGGTTCTTGTAGTCGGCCTTGAGGCGCGGGGTGTAGGTTGCAGCATCAAGCATCGATCACGTCCCCCGTGGTCTTGGCGAAGCGCACCTTCTTGTCACCTTCCATACGGAAGCCGACGCGGGTTGCCTTGCCGTTCTTGTCCAGCAGAGCCAGATTCGACAGATCGATCGGCAGTGCCTTGGGCAGGCGGCCGCCTTGCTCGGTCTGCGACTGGCGGGTGTGGCGGATGGCGATGTTCACGCCGTCGACAACAGCTTTGCCGGCTTGCGGGTCGACCGAGGTAATGGTGCCCTCTTTGCCCTTGTCCTTGCCGGCCAGCACGACGACCTTGTCGCCTTTGCGGAGTTTAGCAGCCATGATTACAGCACCTCCGGAGCCAGCGAGATGATCTTCATGAAGTTCTTTGCGCGCAGCTCGCGAACAACCGGGCCAAAGATACGGGTACCGACCGGCTCGTTGTTGTTGTTCAGGATAACGGCGGCGTTGCGATCGAAACGGATCGCGGTGCCGTCTTCGCGACGGACTTCTTTGGCGGTGCGCACGACGACGGCCTTGCGGACGTCACCTTTCTTCACGCGGCCGCGCGGGATGGCTTCCTTCACCGAGACGACAATGATGTCGCCGACGGAGGCGTATTTACGCTTGGAACCACCCAGGACCTTGATGCACTGAACTCGGCGAGCGCCGGAGTTGTCAGCGACATCCAGATTGGTCTGCATCTGGATCATGTGGTTTCTCCCGACCTGTGGGGGCTGGTCTTGTTAAATCCCCCAGGGTTTCGACAAAAGGAAAAGTTCCGGTGGCTTACGCCTCCAGAACCTCCCAGCGTTTCGTCTTCGATTTCGGCGCGCATTCGATGATGCGGACTGTGTCGCCGACCTTGAAGGCGTTCTTTTCGTCGTGAGCCCGGTATTTCTTGGACTTACGAACGGTTTTGTGCAGCAGCGGGTGCTTGAAGCGGCGCTCGACCAGAACGGTCACGGTCTGTTCGTTGGCGTCGCTGGTCACGGTGCCTTGCAGGATACGCTTGGGCATCTGATTACTCCTCGGATGCCGCGGCAGCGGCCTTTTCGTTCAGAATGGTCTTGACGCGGGCAGCGTTGCGGCGGGCCGCTTTGATGCCGGCAGTGCTTTCCAGCTGACCGGTTGCCTGTTGAAAGCGCAGGTTGAAGCTTTCTTTCTTCAGGTTGGCCAGTTCCTCGCGGAGCTGGTCCGGGGTCTTGTTACGTAGTTCCTGGGCGTTCATCGCCTTTTTCCTTTGCTCAAAACACCAGAAGGCCCCGTACACGGGTCACCTTGGACCTGGTGGATGAATGACAGACATACGAATCCCCCGACTCGGCCGGGGGACACGCAGGATGCCGCTCTATAGGGGGTTCGGGGGTGGGTGGCAAGGGAAAGTTTGGAAAGAAATTGCGCAGAAAATGCCTCTTTCACGGCCGTTCTTTACATCAGGCCCAAATGCTTCGCAATCGTGGCGCTGTCATAATAATCCCGACCTTCGACAACCTTCCCATCCTTGACCCGCATGACAGAGCAATAGCGCACTTCGTATCGCTTGCCCGTGGGCTGGAAATCGCCAAGGCTGGAATGCAGCACGCCGGTGTGGGTTCCGGTGTTGTGAAATTCGACAATTGCCCATTCGCCGCAGTCGCTGACGATGACATTGTCGACGATGCATTCGCCGTCCGGAAAGGCCTTGCGCCAGCGCAGGTAATCCTCTTTGTACGCCGCCTTGCCCGGTTGCGTTTCGCCGCGGGCGACATCCTCGAACCGGCAATCATCCGCGATCACCTCGGCACCGCGGTCGGGATCACGCATCCCCCAGCTTTCGTGGAATTGGCGGACGACGCGTTCAGCCTCTTTCATCTCTGTCACTCCTCTGATTGCCCGAGCATAGCAGAAGACCGAGGTGGACGCTTGTACATTGCCTGTTTCCGGTTGACCGGATACCAACAGGGAAAATCGAATTCCAAACCGCATTGACAATTCTTCCGCAAAAGCCATCGGAATTGCAGGCGGGTGACGACGAATTTGAGAGAGGGCGTGCCGTGAGATATCTTAAACTGCTGGGTCTGATTGCCGTGTTTGCGGTTTTGGCCGCCTGCTCGCGCCCCCCGGAACTGATCGGTGTCGACAATCCCGAGAACCCGGTTGCATCTGTTGGCAGCGCCAGAAAGCATCAGGTTTTCATCGCCTCGACCCGTCAGGCGTCGGAGGTTGTCGGAGCGCTTTATTCGGACAAACGCGCGCCGGAACTGGGGCTGGCCTCGGTCGAGGTGTCAATCCCCCCGATCCATCAGACCGGCAATCTTGAACGCGCCAAGCGGTTGCCGCCCGACCCGCGAACGGAGTTCGCGATCATCGACCCCAAGATCTATGGCTCGGATGATGCGTTCATTCGCGCCGTGAACGCAGAGCTTGCGAAGCTGCCCGCAGGCAGGCGCGATGTCCTGTTCTTTGTCCATGGCTATAACAACACCACCAGCGATGCGGTTCTGCGCCTTGCCCAGTTTGTCGAAGATTCAGATTATGTCGGCGTTCCGGTTCTGTTTGACTGGGCCTCTGCCGCGAAAATCACCAAATATGTCTATGACCTGAACAGCGCGCTGATCGCACGCCCCAAGGTCGAAGAGATCGGCTCGATCCTGTCGCGGACCAATGCCGACGGATACGATATCTTTGCCCATTCCATGGGAGCCTTTCTGACCATGGAGGCCATCGTGGACGCGGCAAAGCGGGGCAGGCTGAACCATACCAGGCGGCTAAAGACCGTGACCCTGGCGTCGCCCGATATCGACATGGATCTGTTCCGGATTCAACTGCAGGAAATCGGCCATCTGGACGAGGACATTTTTGTGTTGCTGTCCAAGGATGACAGCGCGCTGAACTTCTCGCGCAGACTGGCGGGTGGGGTGCCGCGCGTCGGGGCCAGCAACAGCGAAGAGCTGGCCGAGCTTGGGGTCGTTGCAATCGACCTGACGGAGATCGACGACTCGACCTCGGGCAGCCATTCGAAATTCGCCGGATCGCCGGAGATCGTGCAACTGCTGGGCACCGGGCTGAACAACCACGGCCAGTTTGACCGCGCGACGCGGGTGTCCAATCTGGGAGAGATGCTGGCCGGTATACCGGTCACGATTGTGTTCGATTGACGGTGCATGCGCGACCCCGGACCGCGTGGCGGCAGGGGCGATTTATTTCACCAGACCCTGCGTTGTGGCAACACGCGTGAGGACATCCAGCATATCCACGGCCTGCTGCGGCGTCAGCCTGCCGTGACCGGTCAGGAACGTTGCGATGTCGCGCCCGGTATACCGCCCCGTCAGCGCGCCATTGTCGATGATCAGGTGACCGCGCACAAGTTCCACCGCCGTTGCGTGGCAAATCCGGCATTTTTCCATGAACGCACCGCCCGAATTGCGCACCTGCCGGAAATGCGCCAGCAAGGCCTCTGCCTCGTCCGGTGACAGACCGCCATGCCCGGACATCAGATAGGCCGCGACCGGACGTCCCGACCGGGCGCCGGTCAGCACGCCGCCGGACTCGCCAAGCCCATCCCACACGAAATCGCCGGCATGTGGGGCGTGGCATCTTGCGCAGCTTTCTTCGTAAATGCGGTGCGGGTCCAGCCCCTGCCCCATCGCGCCGGTCGCGCCTGCGACCAGTGCCGCCAGAACCAACGTGACAAAGCCCAGCATGGCGTGTGTCCGATCAAATCAGTTGTGCTGCACGCCCACCCGACTCATCTTGCCGGGCCGATGCATTGGCGCAAAGTCTAACGTGATCCGGCACGGACGTGCTTGATCCTGATCAATCGACGGGAGCTTGGAACTGCCTAGTCCCAGCGATAGTTGAAGCTGACGCTGATGCGTTCATCCTCGGCCATGTTCATCGGCACTTCGTGACGCAGCCAGCTTTCCCACAGCAGGACATCGCCCACCTGCGGTTTCATGTAGATGAAGGGCTGCAACTCGCGCCGCGCCTCCTTGCGGCGGACCGGGGCGGCCATCATGCGGCCTGAACGCGGGTCTTCGAGTTTCAAAGCACTGGCGCCTTGCGGCATCGAGACATAGGTGGTGCCGGAGATCACCGAATGCGGGTGCAGGTGGCTGGCATGCATCCCGCCCTGCGGCAGGATGTTGATCCACAGGTCCTCGAGCTTGAGTTCGCGGTCATCCAGATCGAATTCCAGATCCGCTGCAAAGGCCGCGACGTGCTGATCCAGCACCCTGACCAGATCGGCGAAGATCGGGAAGCGCCAGGGCAGATCGGTCAGCGACGCATAGGAGGTATAGCCGGGATAGCCGTTTTGTTCGCACCAGTCATGGCCGGCGTCGTCGTCTTCGGCGATGACAAGGCAGGAGTTCTCCAGCTCCTCCGGGTCGATCCGGGGGGCGAATTCCGACAAGGCGGCGCGGTAGAGACGGGTGACGAAGAGCGATTCAATCTGGGCCATGACGCCCTCTTATCCCAGCTCTGCCCGGTGATCGAGAGGCAAATGGGGCGCTTTCGCGAGCGCGTCAATATTGACAGGCAAACGCCTTGCACCCGAAAATGGTGGCTGACGGGGGGTGTCGGGAATGGAGTACCAGACACGACAAGCGGCCTTGCTAGGCTGGATAAGCCGGGCGCCGCCCGGGTCATCCAGCGAGATGGTGCGCGCGTACGGGTTGGCCCGTGCCGGGTTTCCGATCGGGGTGTTTTCCCACGGGTCGTTCATCCTTCTGTTCTGGTTCGCCGATCAGCCGGTGATGGCGGTTTTCAACATTTTTTCCACCCTGCTCATCGGCATCGGATGTTGGGCCGCCCTGACCCTGCGGGACATCAAATGGCTCACCCTGCTGACGTTTCTGGTCGAGATCCCCACCCACGCGGCGCTCTGCACCTACTATATGGGGCTGGCGCCGTTCTTTGTGAGCTATCTGTTCATGCCCACGCTGCTGTTTCCCATGTTGCCCTACGGACGGCCGCGTGGCCGGCTGGTGGGCAGCGTGATCAGTGCGATGGCATTCGTCGCCATCGGGATATATGGAACCCTGTCCCAACCCGCGCGCCCGCTGGCGGACGGCTGGACCATGTTCTTTTTCATATTCAACACGGCACCGATCATTCCGATGCTCGGTGTGTTCGCGGCGATTTACGCAACCGCCGCCGCGCGCGCCGAAAAAGAGCTGGAACGGGAATACGAGCGGGCCGAGACCCTTTTGCTGAACATTCTGCCCGAGCCCATTGCCGCGCGCCTTAAGAACGATCCGCACCTGATCGCCGACGAACATCCAAGTGTATCGGTGCTGTTTGCCGATATCGTCAATTTCACCGAAACCTCGGACAAGCTGTCGCCGCCCGAAATCGTGCGCACCCTGAACGCCGCGTTTTCCCGATTTGATGCGCTGGTCGAAAAGCACGGTTGCGAGAAGATCAAGACAATCGGCGACGCCTATATGGTGGTCGCGGGTCTGCCGGAGCCGCGTGAAGATCACGCACAGGCCATGGTGGCGCTGGCGCTCGACATGATCGACGCGGCGCAGGAGATCAACGATTCAGGCGACTTCCCGTTCAACATGCGCATTGGCATCAGTTCGGGGCCGGTCGTGGCCGGTGTGATCGGTGAACGGAAGTTTGCCTATGATCTGTGGGGCGACACCGTGAACGTGGCCTCGCGCATGGAATCGCATGGCCAGCCCGGCATCATCCAGATCACCGAGGCGACCCGAGCCTGTCTGGGCGAGGCCGTGAAGGTTGATCCGTTGGGTGATGTGGAGATCAAGGGCAAAGGCCGGATGCAGACATTCGCGGTGTCACGGTAAGTCGGAGGCAATTCATGAGTCTTGCCAAGTCCAACTGGCGATCGCGCTATTTGACGTTTCAAACTCAGTTCATGTCCTTCCAACAAATGAAGATCTGATCCCGCACTTTAGAATATACGGAGCGATGTTTTGTCTCGGACTTGCCTGTATGGGTCGCCAACAACTCCACTGCGGCATCAACCTGGGCTCGATCACGAAATGACATCGTAACGAAGAATTCGTGATCTCGCTCACTGTCACTGTCCATGATAGTGTCACTGTCTCGCTGGCCGATCGGTGATGTTTTCTCAACCAAGCCGATACTTTGCATATACGCTATAAAATCCATGTATTCGGATTTGAAGTCCGGCATGGTTACGCCGTTTTTCAGATTAAAGCATGTCAGCATGTGAAACATGATTGCCCCCTATGATTGCAACGTCATCATCATATCATAGGTAGCGAAAGCGATAGACAGCTGAGAGCTAGTGGTTCAGCAAGTCCGGCCAGAAGCCATCTGCCTTCTGGATGTTTTCATCGATATCGCTGGCCCAGATGCGCCGCACCCGTGGGCTGTAGTTGAGGTACAGCTTGTCGTTCCAGATCCGCCATGCAAACGGATCGACATCGGCCACGGCGTTCAGGCTGGCAGCATAGGCACAATATCCGCCGTATTGCGGCGCGTACTTGTCGGGATCGGTCAGAAATTCCCGCCGGTTACCTTCGCTCAGAAAAACCCATGTGGCATCTTTGTATTCGGTGGATATTTCGGGATCGCCCTTTTGCGGGTTGCCGCCGTTCCAAAAGGTCATGACGTCATAGCCGTTCATCGCCAGACCGTTGAAATGGCCCAGGTTGATTTCTGGCGACGCGGCCCAAAGCCTTGGTGCCGAGAACGCCCAAAGCAATGAAACCAACAACAAGATGACGGCGCTGCGAGATATTTGCTGGATGCGGTAAATCATGGTTTTCCTCGCCGGTTGGTCCCGGACCTGACGATGATAACCATGACCGTCGCGATTTTGCCAGCAAGGTGCCGTCAGGAGATCGAGTTGCGCAGGTACCTGGCGCCCAAAAAGGAAAAACCCTGCCGGTTTCCCGGCAGGGTCAATTCGTAACAGATCGGGCCTTTGCCCTGATCTTACCAGTCTTCGCGAACCACGACGCGGGTCTTGATCGGCAGCTTCATCGCGGCCAGGCGCAGGGCCTCGCGAGCGATGTCGTCATTGACACCGTCGATCTCGAACATCACACGGCCCGGCTTGACCTTGGCTGCCCAGAAATCCACCGAGCCTTTACCTTTACCCATACGGACTTCGGTCGGCTTGGAGGTTACCGGGGTATCCGGGAAGATCCGGATCCAGACACGGCCCTGACGTTTCATGTGACGGGTCATGGCACGACGTGCAGCTTCGATCTGGCGTGCGGTTACACGCTCGGGCTCGAGAGCTTTGAGACCGTAGGTGCCAAAGTTCAGATCAGAGCCGCCCTTGGCTTCGCCCTTGATCCGGCCTTTGAACATCTTGCGGAATTTTGTGCGCTTTGGTTGAAGCATCTCAAATCCTCCTTAGCGACGACCGCCACCAGCACCACGAGGTGCAGGGCCGTCCTGGAGTTCCTGTGCTTTACGGTCACGTGCCTGCGGATCGTGTTCCATGATCTCACCTTTGAAGATCCAGACCTTGATTCCGATGATCCCGTAAGGGGTCGAAGCTTCGGCAAGTGCGTAATCGATGTCGGCACGCAGCGTGTGCAGCGGAACGCGACCTTCGCGGTACCATTCGGTCCGTGCGATTTCGGCACCACCCAGACGACCGGCGACGTTCACCCGGATACCCAGGGCGCCCATGCGCATGGCGTTCTGCACGGCCCGTTTCATCGCGCGGCGGAACGAGACGCGGCGCTCGAGCTGCTGAGCGATCGACTCGGCAACCAGCTGCGCGTCAAGCTCGGGCTTGCGCACTTCGACGATGTTCAGGTGCAGTTCGCTGTCGGTCATCGCCGCCAGTTTCTTGCGCAGAACCTCGATGTCGGCGCCTTTCTTGCCGATGATGACACCCGGACGTGCGGTGTGGATCGTGACGCGGCACTTCTTGTGCGGGCGTTCGATGATCACACGGGCCACGCCGGCCTGCTTGCACTCTTTCTGGATGAATTCGCGGATCTTGAGGTCTTCCAGCAGAAGATCGCCGTAGTCCTTGGTATCTGCGTACCAGCGGCTGTCCCAGGTGCGGTTGACCTGAAGGCGCATGCCGATCGGATTGACTTTATGTCCCATTAGGCTTGCTCCTCAACTTGACGCACCTTGATGGTGATCTCCGAGAACGGCTTCATGATCTTGCCGTAACGGCCACGGGCGCGCGGGCGACCGCGTTTCATGACCAGGTTCTTGCCCACATAGGCCTCGGCGACGATCAGTTCATCGACGTCCAGGTTGTGGTTGTTCTCGGCGTTGGCGATGGCGGACTGAAGGCATTTCTTCACATCCTGCGCGACACGCTTGTTCGAGAAAGTCAGGTCGGTCAGGGCCTTCTCGACTTTCTTGCCGCGGATCATCGCTGCAACCAGGTTCAGTTTCTGCGGGCTGGTCCGAAGCATGCGGGTTTTCGCCATTGCTTCGTTTTCGGCCACGCGGCGGGGGTTCTTTTCCTTGCCCATGACTTACTTCCGCTTCGCTTTTTTGTCAGCGGCATGGCCATAATAGGTGCGGGTCGGCGAGTATTCACCGAACTTCTGACCGATCATGTCTTCCGAGACGTTGACGGGGATATGTTTCTGGCCGTTGTACACACCAAAGGTCAGACCCACGAACTGGGGCAGGATGGTGGAACGACGCGACCAGATCTTGATGACTTCGTTGCGGCCCGATTCACGCGCAGCTTCGGCTTTTTTCAGCACGTAAGCGTCGACGAAAGGACCCTTCCAAACAGAGCGAGACATGGATTAACGTCCCTTCTTCTTGGCGTGCCGCGAGCGGATGATCAGCTTCTGGGACGCTTTGTTCTTGTTGCGGGTACGCTTACCCTTGGTGTCCTTGCCCCATGGGGTTACCGGTGTACGGCCACCCGAGGTGCGGCCCTCACCACCACCGTGCGGGTGGTCGATCGGGTTCATGGCGACACCGCGAACCGACGGACGGATGCCCTTGTGGCGCATGCGGCCGGCTTTGCCGTAGTTCTGGTTGCTGTTGTCGGGGTTGGACACGGCACCGACGGTGGCCATGCATTCCTGACGGACCATGCGCAGTTCGCCCGAGCTCAGACGGATCTGGGCATAGCCGCCATCGCGGCCAACGAACTGAGCGTAAGTACCGGCGGCACGTGCGATCTGACCGCCCTTGCCGGGCTTCATCTCGATGTTGTGGACAATGGTACCAATCGGCATGCCCGAGAACGGCATTGCGTTGCCGGGCTTGATGTCGGCCTTGGCGGATGCCACGACCTGATCACCAACGGCAAGACGCTGCGGAGCGAGGATATAGGCCTGCTCGCCGTCTGCGTATTTGATCAGCGCGATGAACGCGGTCCGGTTCGGGTCATATTCGATCCGCTCGACGGTTGCCGCGACATCAAATTTGTTCCGTTTGAAGTCAACGATCCGGTAGAGACGCTTTGCGCCACCGCCGCGGCGGCGTGAAGTGATCCGTCCGGTGTTGTTCCGGCCGCCCGATTTGGTCAAACCCTCTGTGAGAGACTTGACCGGACGTCCTTTCCAAAGCTCCGAACGGTCGATCAGCACCAGCCCGCGCTGGCCCGGCGTCGTCGGCTTGTACGACTTGAGTGCCATGCTTTCTGTCTTCCGTTTAGCAAGTGCAGGGATGTTCCCCGCTATGTGATAGGCCCCCGTAGGTGCCAAGGGTATAGGGCCCCGAAGGTCCCCGGTTTCAAATATCAGAGGCCCCGGAACGAATCCGAGGCCGCAAGATTGGGAGCATGTAGCAGTGTTGGGGATGGGTGTCTATAGGCTAAGCAATCGGTACTTTGCGCTAACTCGATTTTTTACTCGCCTTTTTCGCCGCTTTTTTAGCCTCAGTGATCACTTTTGGTCGCGAGTCTTCTAAGGCAGCTTCATATCTTTCCATCTGCATCGCCATTAGGGAACCCGGAAGTGAGAAAGACGCTAAGAACACAAAAGTTGCCAGACCAAGAAAAACGGCCTGCAACCACTTAAGCAAATCAACCATACAGGAAGGAGTAAGATACATTGCCAACGCTATCCCGAGCGTCAAAAGGTACAAAAAGAACAGGAGCTTCTGACGGAACAGCTTTCGCCGGACGGTCTTCTTCATTTTTTGCAGTTCTTCCCAATCTTTAGCCTGCTGCAAAGTCGGCTCAGCTATGAAAGTGATCACCGCAATCAGAAAACCTGCGAGGATAGAGAAGATAGTGACGACGGTATTCACCGCGTCAGGATTGTTAGAAACCATCGGTTGGAAACGAATGCCTACAAACGCGGCAACGCCGAGCGCGCCGATCAGCTTAACTAGCCTCAACCAATCTGTTTGCTTCAACCAACCCACGCTATGCCTCTAACTGGCCGCTCTCCTCAAGTTCTGCCATGTAAATCTCCATCGCATCCCAAGCCTGATAAACGCTCACGGAATTTGCGGCAGCTTCCAACCTAACCTCTTTCCTAACCGAAACCTCGTTGGGCTTAATCGTCCCGCCACCATCTCGAAGATGAATTACAAATCCTTCGGCCTCTTCATCTTCCATCAATTCGCCTGCAAAGTCATCTAAGCCATGTTTCGCGCTCTCCAAGTCGCCTTTGGGAACACTAATCGAAACTTTAACTGAGCCTTTTTCGGCATTTCGCAACTGCTCTACGGAGTCATCCTTCGCTGTCACCGCGCTTAGAGTTTCGCCTATTTTTCTCTTTATTGAATGCCAGTACCCTTGCCCGCCTTCGTCGTCTATCAACTCGACGGAGGCTGCATCAGAAATATCGACCGCCAAATCGACGGACTTAACCCCGAATTTTTCGATAATCGCCAACTTGTCGGGACTGCCAATTCGCGCCAGTTCGAATTGTCTGGTCCCATCCGGAAAACCCGCTTTTCGAAACAGCTGTTGGAAAAAGATACGGAGCGAACCGGCGTTGCGCCCACAGTTCATACAAAGAACATGGTTCCCACGAATTAACGCCATCAAATCCGAGTTAAGGAAGTTCTCACCTGGCTCGGGGGGCCGCTCGCCGATCTCTACTTCCGGGGCTGGTAGCGTTGGGATCGTACCAACACCCTGTCCGTCAATGTAACGACCGCAATGCACGGCAAATCCATTTCCTAGACAGTCACGAGATCTCAAGCCAGATGTCGACCTATCATCACTATATGTAATCGTGCGCTCAGCTTGAGTGCCAAATTGTTCCCAAGCCTGTCGAGCCAACTGCTCCAAATTATGGCTGTCATCCAAAAAACGTGCGCGTCGGTACTCCAGTACCTTCTTTTGCCTTGCCAAATCCGTTGCCCTTCAATTTGTGTTTCGCGCGTTAGATGCGCGAAACTTATCGCGTGCTAATGAACCATAGGTTGATTTGATGTCAAGGTGACACAAAAAAACCCCCGCTTTCGCGAGGGCTTTTATCTCTCTCCAAAGACAGGTTCGGTCAGAGACCGGTGGACACGTCGATGGTGTTACCCTCTTCCAGGGTCACATAGGCTTTTTTGACGTCTTTCCGACGACCCAGCTGGCCGCGGAACCGCTTGACCTTGCCTTTGGTCACGGTGGTGTTCACCGCCTTGACCTTCACACCAAACAGCGCCTCGACGGCCTCTTTGATCTGCGGCTTGTTGCTGTCGATCGCCACTTCAAAGACAACCGCGCCATTCTCAGATGCCATGGTCGACTTTTCGGTGATGATCGGCTTGCGGATCACGTCGTAATGTTCTGCCTTGGCACTCATTTCAGTCGAGCCTCCAGTGCTTCGACAGCCGCTTTGGTGAGCACCAGGGTGTCACGCTTGAGGATGTCATAGACGTTTGCGCCCATCGACGGCAGGATATCCAGGCCTTCGATGTTGCGGGCTGCGCGGGCGAACCCTTCGTTCACGGTGGCGCCGTCGATGACCAGAGCGCGCTTCCAGCCCAGGTTTGCAACCTGCTTGGCCAGAGCGGCGGTCTTGCCCTCGGATGCGGCGTCTTCGATCACGACCAGTTCACCTGCCTTGGCTTTGGCCGACAGAGCGTGGCGCAGGCCAAGCTTGCGGAACTTCTTGGGCAGGTCGTGGCCGTGCGAACGCGGGGTCGGACCCTTGTAGATGCCACCCTTGCGGAAGATCGGCGCGTTGCGGTCACCATGGCGTGCGCCACCGGTGCCCTTCTGGCGATAGATCTTCTTGGTCGAGTAGCTGGTTTCCGAGCGGGTCTTGACCTTGTGGGTGCCGGCCTGCGCGTTGTTGCGCTGCCAACGGACCACACGGTGCAGGATGTCCGCGCGCGGCTCCAGGCCGAACAGGTCTTCGGACAGTTCGATGTCGCCTGCCTTGCCGCCGTCCAGTTTGATTACATCAAGTTTCATGCTTCACCACCTTCCGCGGGCGCTTCTTCCGCCGGTGCTTCGGTTGCGGCACCTTTCAGCGCAGCCGGGAACGGCAGGCCTTCGGGCGCTTTCTTCTTGACGGCGTCCTTGACGGTGACCCAGCCCGACTTCGGGCCCGGAACGGCACCCTTGATGAAGACGAGGCCGCGCTCGGCATCGGTTTTCACCACTTCGAGGTTCTGGGTGGTAACACGGGCAGCACCCATGTGACCGGCCATCTTCTTGCCTTTGAACACC
>NZ_JBXWQW010000044.1:0-37151 GCF_059612585.1 Ruegeria sp. YKSF57
CTGGCCGAGGGGCAGGTGCATGGCGGGGTGGCGCAGGGGATCGGACAGGCGCTGTGCGAGCATGTGGTGCATGATGCGGACGGGCAACTGCTCACGGCAACGTTCATGGACTATGCCTTGCCACGGGCCGTTGACGTACCCATGATTCAGTTTACCTCGGTTCCGGTTCCGTCGACGGCCAACCCGATGGGGATGAAGGGCTGTGGCGAGGCCGGAACGGTGGGGGCGCTGGCCGCTGTCGCAAACGCGGTTCAGGATGCGCTCTGGGACTGCGGGGTGAGACAGGCCGATATGCCGTTCACGCCGCACAAGGTTTGGGATTTGCTGACACATGGTTCTGTCGCGGCTAAGTAGGAAAATTCTGGGATGGCTCGGGCGGCCGCTGCGGTCGGAGCATTCCAAGGAGACGCGGCATCGCGAACCGCAGGCGCATGTGATCATTCTGGACGGCACCATGTCGACGCTGGAGCCGGGGCACGAAACCCATGCGGGCCAGGCCTATCGGCTGTGCTGCGAGATGGGTGGGCGGGTATCGGTGTTCTATGAGTCCGGTGTTCAGTGGAAAAGCTGGAAGACCACGCCGGACGTGATGATGGGACGGGGCATCAACCGGCAGATCCGGCGTGCCTATGGCTATCTCGCATCGCGGTACAAACCCGGCGACAAGATCTATCTGATCGGCTATTCGCGCGGCGCCTATGGGGTGCGCAGCCTTGCGGGGGTCATTCAGATGATCGGGCTGCTCAGGGCCGAGCATGCGACCGAAAGAAACATCAAGCAGGCCTATCGCCACTATGAATGCAACGTGTTCGGCACCCATGCGGCTGAATTCCGGCACCGGTTCTGTCACGAAGAGATCACCATCGAGATGATTGGCGTCTGGGATACGGTCAAGGCGCTGGGCATGCGTTTGCCGCTGCTGTGGCGCTGGGCTGAGGAGCGGCATGCGTTCCACAACCACCAGTTGGGCTCCAGCGTGCGCCACGGTTATCACGCGCTGGCGCTGGATGAAACGCGCGAGGTTTTCATGCCCGTTTTGTGGGACACATCGGCGGATTTCGAAGGGCATGTGGAACAGGTCTGGTTCCGGGGCACCCATGGGGATGTCGGCGGCCAGCTTGGCGGGTACGAGGCGGCGCGGCCGCTGGCAAATATCTCGCTGGTCTGGATGCTGGATCGGGCCGAAGAGCATGGGTTGCCGTTGCCCGAGGGATGGCGCCGGCGGTTCCCGACCGATCCTGCTGCGCCGTCTGCCGGGACATGGCGCGGCTGGGGCAAGATATTCCTTTTGCGCAGCCACCGTACCGTGGGTGCCGACCGGTCGGAGCGGTTGCATGAAAGCGTCCGGCCCGAGACCCTGCCGAACTGGGCACATGTGCCCGAGGCACACTCACACCCGGCGCAATAGGTGCCGTTCAGCCGCGCGGCAGGTTCAAAACGATACAGGTGGTCGAGCCGGTTGCGTAAAGCCGCCCATCCTCGATGCCGCGGATTTCGCCATGCGCCACGCCGGTCGAGCGGCCGACGTGATCGGTCACGCCGACGCATTCGATTTCGGTGCCCAGAGGAATGCCGCGCAGGATGTTGATCTTGTATTCGAGCGTCGTATAGGCCGCACCACGGGGAACGCAGGACTGAACGGCGCAGGCCATGGCACTGTCGAGCAAGGTGCCGTACCAGCCGCCGTGAACCGAGCCGAGCGGATTGCAGACCTCCATCGTGGGCGTTCCGCGAAAGACGACGCGGCCTTCCTCGGCAGCGTAGAGTTCGTATCCCAGCGTTCTGGCGATGGGGGGCGCGGGCAGCTTGCCCTCGAGCATGCCCTGAAGGAATTCCAGCCCGGACATGGTGGCCATATCCGCTGGCCCCAGAAGTTCGTTGAAGTCTTTGGCGTAATACATGCGTCTGCGTTCCCTCGGGGTGTCCGGGGAACGCTAGCAGTCAGGTTTTTGCGGGCAAGGTTTACGCCACGTTCTGCAGTTCAACCTTTGGTGTGACGCCAAGTGCGTGGCACACATCGCGGGTCAATTCGGGGCGGTTCAGCGTATAGAAGTGCAGCTTGTCGACGCCGCCCTCGATCAGGTCGGTGCACAGCTCGGTGCACAGTACTGTCGCCAGCAGGTCTTCGCGGTTGTCGCGCATCGCCTTTTCAAAGGCATCCTCGACCCAGGCCGGGATGTTGGCGCCGCAGCGGCGGGCGAAATTGCGCGCGCCTTTCCAGTTCTCGATGGGCAGGATGCCCGGCGTGATCTGCTTGTCGATGCCCGCCTTGGCGCAGGCGTCGCGGAAGCGGAAAAATGTCTCCGCCTCGAAGAAGAACTGGGTCAGCGCCTCGTCGGCGCCGGCGTCCAGCTTGGCCTTGAGCCAGTCGACATTGGCGTCATGGCTGTCGGATTCGGGGTGCTTGTCGGGATAGGCACCGACACGGATGGTGAATTTGCCGGTATCTGCCAGCGCCTCGATCAGTTCGACCGAATGGGCAAAACCGCCGGGATGGGGTTCGAACCGGCCCTCGCCCGCCGGTGGGTCGCCGCGCAGGGCGACGATGTCGGTCACGCCGACCTCGGCAAAGCTGTCGGCGATGGCCAAAGTTTCCTCTTTGGTCGCGCGCACGCAGGTCAGATGAGCCGCCACGTTCAGCCCCGAGGTCTTGTGCAGCGTGGACACCGCATCGCGGGTCAGCTCGCGGGTGGTGCCGCAGGCACCGTAGGTGACCGAGACGAATCGCGGGTCGAGCGGAGCGAGTGTGTGCACGGTATCCCAAAGGCGGAAAGAAGCCTCGAGGGTTTTGGGCGGAAAGAACTCAAAGGAGACTTTTGGCGCGGTCATCAGTTTTCTCATCGCTAAGAATTTGATCCCTTGTTGCATGGTACGCTTTGTGAGACAAACTCATATTACTCAAGAACAACATGAGTCACTTTGTAGAATGCACATCGAATTTCGCCATCTCCGCACCATCAAGGCCATTCATGAGTGCGGCGGGCTGGCCCGTGCGGCGGATCAACTGAACATCACGCAGTCGGCTTTGAGCCATCAGATCAAGGGGTTGGAGGATCAGGCGGGGGTCGAGCTGTTTCTGCGGCGGTCCAAGCCGATGAAACTGTCGGCGGCGGGGCTGCGCCTGTTGCGGCTGGCCGAGCAGATCCTGCCGCAGGTCGAGGCGATGCAGGCCGAGTTTTCGTCGCTGCGCGATGGGCGTACGGGACGGATGCATATCGCCATCGAATGTCACGCCTGTTTCGAATGGCTGTTCCCGGTGCTGGAGGCGTTTCGCAAGACATGGCCGGATGTGGATGTGGACATCCGGCCCGGTCTGGCCTTTGACGCGCTGCCCGCGCTGCAGAAGGAGGAGGTCGATCTGGTGGTGTCCTCGGATCCTGAGGACCTGCCGGGGGTCGAGTTTGTGGAACTGTTCGACTATGATCCGGTGTTCGTGGCGGCGTCGTCCCATCCGTTGGCCGAAAAACCGTTCATCGAGGCCGAGGATTTCCGGGGGCAGACCCTGATCACCTATCCGGTGGAGCGCACGAGGCTGGATGTGTTCAGCCAGTTGCTGATCCCGGCGCGGGTGGAGCCGGCGGCGATCCGGCAGGTGGAGCTGACGGCGGTGATCCTGTTGCTGGTGGCGTCGAACCGGGGCATTTCGGTGCTGCCGGACTGGGTCGTTCGCGAGGTGAAATACAACTCGGACTATGTCACGCGGCCCCTTACCAGCGATGGTATAACCCGGCGGCTTTATGCGGCGGTGCGCTCGGAGGACCTGGAAAAACCGTTCGTTCAGGAACTGGTGAAACTGGCGCGCAGCGAGGCGCGCAAACTGCAGGCGCAATAGGGCGCAAACCGGGGGGCAGCTATGCGCATCATGCCCCTTGGCAAGCCCGCCTTGCCCCAGTATACGCGCGGTTTGACCGGACAGGAGCCCCACGACAATGAATGGCAGTGCGAATCTCAACATCATGATCAAGGCCGCGCGCAAGGCGGGCCGTTCTCTGGTCAAGGATTTTCGTGAGGTCGAGAACCTGCAGGTGTCGATGAAAGGGGCGGGGGATTTCGTTTCGAAGGCCGATATCGCCGCCGAGAAGATCCTGAAAGAGGAACTGATGGGCGCGCGCCCGACCTATGGCTGGCTGGCCGAGGAAGGTGGCGGGATCGCAGGCGAAGATCCGACCCGGCGCTGGATCGTCGATCCGCTGGACGGGACCACCAATTTTCTGCACGGGCTGCCGCACTGGGCGATCTCGATCGCGCTGGAGCACAAGGGCAAGATCGTGTCGGGCGTGATCTATGATGCCGCCAAGGACGAGATGTTCTTTGCCGAAAAGGGCGAGGGCGCGTGGATGAACGACATGCGCATTCGCGTTTCGGGCCGGCAGCGGATGATCGAATCGATCTTTGCCACCGGTCTGCCGTTTGGCGGGCGGTCCGATCTGCCGGCAACGCTGCAGGATCTGGCGCGGCTGATGCCGGCTTGCGCCGGGGTGCGGCGCTGGGGTGCGGCGGCGCTGGACATGGCCTATGTGGCGGCGGGCCGGTACGAGGGTTTCTGGGAACGTCGTCTGAACGCCTGGGATCTGGCAGCGGGCGTCATCATCGTGAAAGAGGCGGGCGGGCTGTGCGAGCCGCTTGATCCCAAGGGCAGCATCTTGTCGGATGGTGAGGTGATCTGTGCCAACGAGCCGATTTTCGACCATTTCGCCAAGGTGATCCGGGGCTGATCCGCAAAAACCGATGCTGGGCATCGGTGCCTCCTGCGGGAGTATTTTCGAAAAGATGAAGCGGCGGGAGCGACCTAGCGGTCTGACGGGTGGTTGACGCCGTCGGTCCACGGGATCGGGCCGTGGGTGCGGGGATTGCCGCCCTCGATACAGCCCAGGTTGACGCCGCATTCGGCCGGGTTTGCGCGTCGCTGGTGATAGACATAGATGCCGCAGGTCTTGCAGAAATGGTGTTGCGCCGTATGCGTGCCCCAGGTGTAGAGCGTCAGGTTGTCGGCCCCTTTCAGAACCTTGAGCGAAGCGGCGATGGCGGTGACGGCGGCAGCGCCCCGGCGGATGCAGAAGGAGCAGTCGCAGCGGGTAGCCGAAGCGAGGCCCTGCGGGAACTCGGCCTCGATCTCGACAGCGCCGCAATGGCAGGTGGCTTTCAGGCGGGTCATCGGCGGGGCACCTTTGGAATGCGGGATCGGGACAGTTTGTAAGCGTGTTCGGGGTGGGGCGGCTGACCGTGCGTGCGCTGCCAATAGTGGCGTCCGCCGCGCCTGAGCCAGAGCGGGATGCAGAAGACCAGCCCGATCACGAAGCCGCCCGAATGCGCCCAATAGGCGACGCCTCCGTGATCGGGGTCGGAGGCGAGGCTGCCGAGGAACTGCATGCCCAGCCACACGCCCAGCATGATGAAGGCCGGGATCGTGATGATGCGGACATAGACGATCAGGATCAGCAGGATATCGACGCGCGCCCGGGGAAACAGCAGCAGGTAGCCGCCCATGACACCGGCGATGGCCCCCGATGCGCCGACGGTGGGCACCAGCGAGCCCGGCGCCGAGACCACATGCGCCAGCCCTGCCGCAATGCCGCTGGCGAGGTAGAAAATCAGGAACGGCACATGGCCCATCTCGTCTTCGAGGTTGTCGCCGAAGATCCAGAGGAACAGCATGTTGCCCGCCAGATGCATCCAGCCACCATGCAGGAACATCGAGGTGACCAGCGTTTGCAGGCCATAGCCTTCGGCCACCCGCGCCGGAATGACGGCATAGTCGAAGAAAAAGCGGGTGAGCAGCCGGTCATTGTCCATGATGCTCACATAGCTGAGGAAAATCAGGACATTGGCGGCGATCAGGGCGTAGACGACATAAGGCGTGCGCCCTGACGGGTTGTGGTCGCGTATCGGTATCATGGGGGGACGCTGGGCCTTTCGTGGCCCAGCGTCAAGTCAGGTTATGCCGCACCTCCCAGGAGTGCCGCGTTGCCGCCCGCGGCGGTGGTGTCGACGCAGACATGGCGTTCACCCACCACGCGGGCGCGGTCGGGCTTGCCGGGGATGAGCGGCAGGATCGGGCCGGCGCGTCGGGCCAGGTGACGCTCTATCTCGCGCCCGGTCTCATCGTCGCCCCACCACAGGACGCCCGAGATGCCCTGGATATGTTCGAGCTTGTGCAGGTCGAGCGCTCCGGTGGCGCAGATCGCGGTGCCGCCCTGGGCAAAGACACTTTCGGCTTGCTGGCGCACCGTGTCGGCGTCGGGGCCGAGGCACAGGAGCGGTTCGCGCGGGATTTCACTGAGCCGGTTCGACTCGCCGGTCGGGCCGGGCAGCGTGTGGGTTTTTACCGCCGCCGGTGTGCCGGTCGGCCTGGGCAGATCCGCCATGACGGTAGCCCACGCCGCGCCGCCATTGCGGCGGTCGGGAGCGCAGAAGCGGGCCAGATAGTTCGGGCCGCCCGCCTTGGGGCCGGTGCCCGAGAGCCCCTCGCCGCCGAAGGGCTGGCTGCCAACGATGGCGCCGATCTGGTTGCGGTTGACATAGATGTTGCCCGCATGCACCGCTTCGGTCACGTGCTGCACGCGGTCGTCGATGCGGGTTTGCAGACCGAAGGTCAGGCCATAGCCGGTGGCGTTGATATCGGCGATGACATTGTCGATTTCATGCGATTTGAACCGGGCCACGTGCAGGACCGGGCCAAAGATTTCCTCTTCCAGCGCGGCAATGCCGGGGATCTCGATCATCGTGGGGGCGATGAAGGTGCCCTGGGGCGGCGTGGCCAGCTCTTTCAGGACGCGGCCTTCGGTGCGGGCCTTGGCCACGTGATCGGCGATGCCCTGACGCGCGCCTTCGTCGATGACGGGGCCGCAATCTGTGGAAAGGTTCCAGGGGTTGCCGACCTTGAGTGCGTCCATCGCGCCCTGAAGCATGGTCAGCACGTCATCTGCGATGTCTTCTTGCAGATAGAGGCAACGCAGGGCGGAACAGCGCTGGCCCGCAGACTGGAAGGCGCTTTCGATCACAGCCTGTACCGCCTGTTCGGGCAGGGCGGTGCTGTCGACGATCATGGCGTTGAGGCCGCCGGTTTCGGCGATCAGCGGTGTGCCGGGGGTCAGGTTTTCGGCCATCGCCTTGCGGATGCGCAGGGCGGTGGCGGTCGAGCCGGTGAAGGCCACACCGTTCACCCGCAGGTCCGAGGTGATCGCCGCGCCGACGGTGCTGCCACGGCCGGGCATCAGTTGCAGCGTGGCACGGGGCACGCCCGCCTCGTGCATCAGTTGCACCGCGCGGTGGGCGATGAGCGGGGTCTGGTCAGCGGGTTTGGCCAGCACGGCGTTGCCTGCGGCAAGCGCCGCCGCGACCTGTCCGGTAAAGATGGCCAGCGGGAAGTTCCACGGGCTGATGCAGGTGAAGATCCCGGCGGGTTTGGCCGTCGGTGCGTTGGCGCCGTAGTAGCGCAGGAAATCCACTGCCTCGCGCAGTTCGGCCACGGCGTCGGGGATGGATTTTCCGGCCTCGCGGGCGAGGATGGCAAAGATTTCGCCAAAATGCGCCTCGTACAGGTCAGCGGCCCTGTTCAGGATCGCGCCGCGTTCGTCTGGCGTGGCCTCCCACGTGTTGGCCGAGGCCAGCGCCAGTTCGATATCTTCGGGGCTGCACATGGAAACGGTGCCGATGACGCCGCCGTCATTGGGGTTGGTGACGTCCTTGGAGGCTTCGGGCGCAGCGGCGTCCGCCAGCAGGGGAGCGGCATTCCACTGGTGCGTCAGCCACGGGGCGCGGGCCTTTTCGATCTGGTCGAGAGTGGGTACATGATGCAGGTCGAAGCCCTTGGAGTTGACCCGCTCGGGGGCAAACAGCTCGGGGCCTTTGGGCAGGTTCTTTGCGGGTTTCTGAACGGTGTCAAAGGGATCGGCGGCGACCTCTTCGGGGGGAACGTTTTCGTCGACGATCTGGTTGACGAACGAGCTGTTGGCGCCGTTTTCCAGCAGGCGGCGCACCAGATAGGCCAGAAGGTCGCGATGCGCGCCGACGGGCGCATAGATGCGGCAGCGGGTGTTCTGGCGGTCTTTCACCAGGCTGTGCAGGGTTTCGCCCATGCCGTGCAGACGCTGAAATTCGAATGGCTGTCCGTCCTGCGCCATGTGCAGGATTGCCGAAACGGTGTGTGCGTTGTGGGTGGCGAACTGTGGATAGATGCGGTCGGTCATGCCCAGCAACTTGCGGGCATTGGCGATGTAGGAGATGTCGGTTGCCGCCTTTTGGGTGAAGACGGGGAAGCCGTCGATGCCGGCAACCTGCGCGCGCTTGATCTCGGTATCCCAATAGGCGCCCTTGACCAGTCGCACCATCAGCCTGCGGTCGTGGCGTTCGGCCATCTCGTAGAGCGTGTCCAGAACCAGCCCGGCGCGGGGGCCGTAGGCCTGCACCACGATGCCGAAGCCGTCCCAGCCCGCAAGCGCCGGTTCGGCCATGACCTCTTCGATCACCTGCAGCGACAGCGACAGGCGGTCGGCCTCTTCGGCGTCCACGTTCAGGCCCATTCCGGCGGCCTTGGCCAGCAGCGCCAGCGCGCGCAGGCGGGGTACCAGCTCGTCCATGACGCGTTTTTCCTGCGCCACCTCATAGCGGGGATGCAGGGCCGAGAGCTTGACCGAGATGCCGGGGTTTTCGCGGATGTCCTTGTGGGTGCAGGCCTCGGCAATGGCGGCAATGGCGCGCGAATAGGACAGGTGATAACGGGCGGCATCCTTTTCGGTGCGCGCGGCCTCGCCCAGCATGTCGTAGGAATAGGTGTAACCCTTGGATTCCATCCCGCTGGCGCGTTTCATGGCGGACTGGATGGTCTCGCCCAGCACGAACTGACGACCCATTTCCTTCATCGCGCGACCCACGGCGGTGCGGATCACCGGCTCGCCCAAACGCTTGATCGCGCCGCGCAGGGCACTGACCGGGGCGGCCTTGCGTTCATCCAGCACCTTTCCGGTCAGCATCAGCGCCCAGGTTGAGGCGTTGACCAGCGACGACGAGGAATGGCCCAGATGCTTGCCCCAGTCCGACGGCGCGATCTTGTC
This sequence comes from Ruegeria sp. YKSF57, assembly GCF_059612585.1. Lineage (NCBI taxonomy): Bacteria > Pseudomonadati > Pseudomonadota > Alphaproteobacteria > Rhodobacterales > Roseobacteraceae > Ruegeria > Ruegeria sp. YKSF57. The sequence goes on from NZ_JBXWQW010000044.1 coordinate 9,054, forward strand.
TTCGATCAGCGCGTCGATGGTGTCGGCATCGGGCACGCGCAGCAGCGCCTCGGCCAGGCACATCAGGGCGATGCCTTCGTCGGTCGACAGGCCGTATTCGGCCAGAAACACCTCCATCAACCCCGGCGCTGTGCTGGAGCGGATGTCGCGCACCAGCTGAGCGGCAGAGCCACAGATGGCGGTGCGGTCGGCGGGGGTCAGGGCCGCCTGTTTGGTCAGGGCGGCCAGAATGTCGGATTGATCGGCATAGGTCTGGCTGTCGATCAGCAAGCGCAGGTCGTGTTTCATGGTTTCTCCGGGCGTTTTGCGTAGTATACCGCGAGATATACGGGACAATCGCCCGAAGAGTTGCTAATATTGGTTCAATGACCTGATTTTTGGACGCAATACGATGCAAAACGACTTGCCTGACCTGGACCGCTTCGACCGTGCCATTCTCAAGGCACTGGCCGGGGACGGGCGAATCTCGGTTGCCGATCTGGCGCGGCGGATCGGCCTTTCGAAATCGCCGACGCAGGCGCGGCTGAAGAAACTGGAAGCGGACGGGATCATCACCGGCTATCGCGCGCTGATCGATCCGATCCGGCTGGGGCTGGATCACGTGGCCTTTGTCGAGGTGCGCCTGACGGATACCCGCGAAAAGGCGCTGGCCGAGTTCAACGCGGCGGTGCGCAAGATCGGAGAGGTCGAGCAAGCCCATATGATTGCAAGCAATTTCGACTATCTGCTCAAGGTGCGCACACGGTCGATGTCGGAATATCGCGCAGTGATGGCCGAGAAGATTTCCTCGTTGCCGCATGTGTCCAGCACCTCGACCTTCGTGGCGATGGAAGCGGTGAAAGAGGCGGGTTTGCTGGGCTCGCTCGAAAATGTGAGTTGACGCGGACGTGAGTTGCGTCAGCATTGGGTCATGAAACGCTTTCTTTCCGTGCTTGTTGCGCCCGCCTTTGCCGCCAGCGCCGTGCTGGCAGAAACCTGTCCTGACGCGCCCGACCATTCCGAGGGGTTGGGGCGGTTGATCGCCGAGATACAGAATGCGCCGAACGAGACCGAGGCGCGAACCATCTCGAACCAGATGTGGGAGTTCTGGGCGGATGCGCCGAACGAGCAGTCGCAGGCGATTCTGGATCGGGGCATGTCGAAGCGCGAGGCATGGGATCTGCTGGGCGCACGCGAGGATTTCGACCGGTTGATCGATTATTGCCCGGACTATGCCGAAGGGTACAATCAGCGCGCCTTTGTCAACTTTCTGCGGCAGGATTTCCCGGCGGCGCTTGTCGATCTGGACCGTGCCATCGAACTGTCGCCGCGCCATATCGCGGCGATCAGCGGGCGCGCGCTGACACTGATGGGCCTGCAACGGTTCGACGAGGCGCGGCGGGACATGGCCAGGGCGCTGGAGCTGAACCCCTGGCTGCCCGAGCGCGGACTGGCCGCCCCGGGCGGACCGCTGGCGCCAAAGGGACAGGATATCTGAAACGGTCGGAAAAAATCTTGGTGATCATCACGATATCACGTTGAGCATCTTTCCGTGACTGAGTAGAGCTTGTTCAGCCACAGGCCGATGCGGGCGTGATGGAATGGTAGACATATCGGACTTAAAATCCGAAGGCCTTGTGCCGTGTGGGTTCGAGTCCCACCGCCCGCACCAAATACATTATTAATAATGTATTTCAATAATTTGTAGGGATCGCCTTGTTTTCAGCCCACCTTTTGTGTGGCGCTTCATGCTCGATCTGTACTCTCGATCTCCTGAATTGGAAAATCCATGGTGGGTGAAGGCCAAGGGCTCCACTTTTCGTCGAGCGTCATTTTTTGATGACCTGATTCCTGGTTTCCTATTTCATCGTCGGGAACGTCGCGCACCTTCTTTGAAAAGGCACATGAAAAATTTCAACGCTTCGAACTCTTCGATCTCAGTTTGGCCTTGAGCCGTGCACGATCATCCATTCGCCGCCGCCGTTGTTGGGCACGATCCTGGCGCTGCTGGCAGCCCTCGACCTGGAACTATTGGTCAGAACACGCAGTAAGGGCTCCACATCTGATTTTGACAACATATTCGACTGAAGTTCCGCAGTGAAGGAGTGACAGCCGTTAAAGCGCAGCGGATTTTTTGTTCTCAGTTCTTGTGACGCAGGATGACGAGACCGTTCAGTTTGTTAGTGCCGAACCCAGATCCTCAACGCCGTGTTTCCGATTGCTGAACATAGGCAGGCAGCCGTGTCAGACGCGAGGCAAGCCCCGCTTCAACAAGAAAGTTCCCGTGCGCCAGGGCATTCCTTGCGAGGCAAGTTTCTCGCTGACAGCCCCTTGGTGCCAGCTTTGGTCATGTTCATCGAAACACTCAAAGTGAGGATCGAAAAATGGCTACTCAAACTCTGAAACTGAACGCCAAATCCGGCGAAAAAGACGGCAAGAACTTCTGGGACCTCTGCGGCGTGCTCTTCGTCAACACCGACGACCGCGGCAACATCACGTCGATCAACGTCAAACACAGCATGTTCCCCGACGTCGAAATGGTCGCCTTCCCGCGCCGCGATAGCCATTCAGTCACCGATTGACTGCGGTGCCGGGACGGGTGTCCCCGGAGCTGGGTGTGGATCGCTGCCAACTGGACCTCGACAAGCGTCCGTTGTTGCTTCGGTGCGGCTCCTCAGACCGGACTTTCGCTGCAAGAGCAATATCGGCAGTTGGGGGAACTGGTGCTATGCGGACTTTCCCGACCTTCCGTTATCCCGCTCGAACCGGTGCGAACAGTCCATTGAAGCCACTCGTGATTGCCGCAGAGAATGTCCGTTCCGAATCCAATGCGGACATGCCTTGTTCCGTCGACTTCGCCTATGCGGCGACATTGGTTGAAGATCACGCGGTCAACGGGAAATTGTTGTGGCGACAGATGGTGCCAGAAGCCGTGCCCGACGTTTTGGCACGGCTACTATCGTTGGCCAACCTATTCAATCAGCTCGAAATCGTTCATCTTCCAGGTCTGGTCGAAGAAGGGTTCAAGCGGTCCGTAGAGACGGACGATGGCTGTCCATCCCTTGGCGGGGTCCGTTTCGACCCAATTTTTTTCATGGCCTTCGGGCGCTTTTGGCCCGAAATAGAGATCGACGGTCCCGTCGTCGTTTGCCACTAGGTCGCTGTAGCTGCTGAGTGCCGGGAATTCCTGCCCGGTCTGCATCATCGACCGGTTCGCGCTGTCATAGACAACCACGGACCAGAAATCCTTTGCCGGAACATCAGCCGGAACGGTCAGCTTGTAGGTCTTTGCTCCGTCCAGCGGCACGCCCTCGCCATCGGTATGGGTGCAAAGATATTGGGACCCGATGCCAACTTTCTTGGAGGCCATTGCCGGTGTCACTCCGGTTGCGTAGGCCGCGAAAAACGCCTGAGCATCATAGTCTAGATAGCTGTTCGGGTCGAAGGTATAGATGCCGCCCACAAACGGGTTCCACCATTTGCGATCTTCGTAGATGTATTTGTCGTCGCCGACATAGTTCCACATGTTGTTGCGCAAGACAGCCGCACCCACCTTGGCGGCCTGTTCCAGAATGGTCTTGTCACGATCGGACGGATTGAACGGTTTGCCGAATTCCATGCCGATTGAGGCCAGCAGGAATTTCTGAGCACCCTCCAGTGCGTCGGGATGCTCCTCTTCTACAAGGTGCCCAAGTTCTTCGAGCAGCCCGTAGTTCTCGGAGTGGACAGTGTATATCACCTCGCCCGAGCCATTGATCAACTCGGTCGGATCGGGGTTATCGGCCTGCGACAGCGGATAGATTTCGAGCTTTTCATAGTTGGCATTTGCTGCGTCGGTGGACCCGTCGACAAGGAAGGCCCGCAGCGCCATCCAGACCCCGTAGGTTTTGGATTGGAACACAAAATAGCCATCGGGCACGTCGCCCTCGTATCCCGGCGGAAGGATCAGAAACTTGCCGCCTTCGCCCTTGTCGGGTCCGGCATTGCCAACATCGCCGACATAGCGCATCCACATGTCGTTGAAAAACCCGAGCATACCCGGTGGCGCATTGACCACGGTTGGCCCGTCGTTCTTCAGGTCGAGGAACGTCATGGCATAGACGGTGGTGTTGTTTGCTGTCAGGAACTCGGATTTTGCGTCCATCAGGTCTTTGAACACGATGACCTGATTGGGCTTTCCGGCGCCGAAGTCGGCATAACCCTTGCGCATGGCGTAGAGCGAGGCGCCAAAGGTATTCTGTTGGATCACCTCGACGGCCCGATACGCAAGACGCATGTCGATCAAGCGCTGAGAGCTTTCCGGCGTCGCAAAGCCCTTGGAAAACTCGAAGGTGCCCAATAGGGACTCGATGGTTTCGTTTTCGATGAAACGGCCGTCCTCTTCGGCGGCCACCGAAAGTGGCGAAAGCGTCATCGCAACTGATAGTGCGCTCGCAGCGAGCATCGTCCGCATTGTCATATTTCCCATCTTAGTATCCCGCTCTATTAGTTTTGTTTCTCAAGGTCAGGCAGCTTCCAGCCGCTCTCCATCCACCCCTCGGACGGGCCATAGAGGCGGAACAGCAGAAAGAAATCCTCGCCCGTTGGAATCCAGTTGCTTTCCATGCCTTCGGGGGCTTCGGGCGCGAAATAGACATCGGCGGAGCCGTCAGAATTGACCTGCATATCCGGCAGGTTGGGCGTGGCCAGCCCGACGCGTTCGGCACCGGAGACAAAGCCCTTGGTCTGCATGCTGTAGACGATCACTGACCAGAAATCCTCGGCCGGGGTGTCGGCGGGCACAGTCAGCTTGTAGGTGTCGGTGCCGTTCAACATTTGCCCGTCGCGGTCGCGCAGCCCGGTCAGATAGAAGGTGCTGCCGCCCAGTTTCTTGGGCAGGTAGGTGATCCATGAATACGACCCGCCGGCGCGGTCGTCGATCAGCACCATGTCATCTGTGACATAGGGAAACCCAAGTTGCGGCTGGCCCTCGGCAAAGGCCCAGACGCCCCACTGCTTGTCGTCCCACAGAGGAATGACGGATTTGGTGATGAAGTGTTCCTGCATCGTGTCATAGGCGCATTGAAGCCCTTCGAGCATGGCGGTTTTCGTTTCCGCGTCCGGCTCAAACGGCTGCCCGCGCACCATGCCGAGCGAGGCCAGCATGCCCATCATCACCTTGTCCTGCTCCAGCACCGGTTCACGCTGGATCACGGTGTTCAGGTCGGTGAAGTAGGTTTCGTCATAGACCGGCAGCGTGTTGACCGGATTTGTCTTGACGTCGACGAACGCGGTCGGGGGCGGGTTATCTGCCTGTGACAAGGGATAGACCTGCAATGTCTGGGCATAGGCCGCTTGGTCAGCGTGAGTGCCGCCGTTCTTGGCTACCGGACGGAAAGCAAAATGTACGCCATAGGTGTTGGAATGCAGGACGATGTAGTCCCCGGTCGGGACAGCGCCGTCAAAACCGGGCGGAAGGACGAGGTATTTACCTCCCGCCCCCTGGTCGGTTCCCGTCGTACCGACATCGGCCAAAGGAACCTGCCAGGCATTCGTGATCGTGCCAAAGAATGCGGCCTTGTCCCCAGCAGGAGGAACATCGATAACCATCGGGCCGTCTTTGACCGACAGCCCGGTGAAGGTGTAGGGCGTCACATCGTTGGCAGTCAGAAACCCGTGCCGCGAATCCATCGGGGCGCTCATGTAGGCGACAACTCCCGGCGCGGCGCCGGCATCGCGCTGAATGGCCAGTTCGATGTCATAGACGCCAACCGCCGGCATGCCCCAGATCGCCGCCTCGCACGCGCGGCGCACCACGATGTCGCGCTGTGTGTCGGTCATCTCGGCACCGGCAGCACCTGCCATCAGCGCGATCGGCAATGCCGCAACAAGAGAGTTGAGTTTCATTGCATAAGCCCTCGGTATGAAATTTCAGTCAAAATGAGCATGCAGAAATCAACTTTTCGCGCCACCCATTTTGCGCCATCATTGGCGAATGTGACGGTAGTCGTCGGAGGAGATATGCGTCTGAGAGAAGGCAACATACCCAGAATGGTGCAGGCGGGTACACTCGCTGGAATGCCGGAATTCTTGGCCTCCGAGCTTGGCCGAACCAAGTTGAAAGGCGTGTTTGAAGCCGCCCATCTGCCCATGGGGATCGAGGTCAACCCAGAGCACTACATCCATTGGGACCAGTTGATGGGATTTCTAGACGCTGGCGGAAGGGCATTGGGTGTCGAGAGTCTCGGGCTAGAACTTTCTCCGCATCTTACTGTCGAGGCCTGGGGAACGTGGGGCCGATATGTGACGTCAGCGCCGACACTCAGTCAGGCGATGCACCGAATGCAATCCGCGATCCTCCTTCATGGCCGAAACGAGCGCATGACCATCGGCCGCGAAGGTGAGTTTGTTGTTTGTCGGGTCCACAATTCTGTGGCGGGTGCGAAGCTTTATCAGAATGTTTCCTACTGTACGGCCGGCCTTCTGCAGAACTGTTTCGCTCTCTACCTCGGAAAGGATTGGCGAGGTGGTGCGATCGACCTCGACGTTCCCTCGCTCCGCGCGACAAGCCGGATAGAGCAACATTTGAAATCAACGGTCAGGCTTGGGCAGTCTGGAACAGCATGCCGGGTGCCAGTCGAGCTCTGGAACGCGCCTCGCCGCTCCCCGCAACCGGACAAGCACAGGTCGCTCTTCTGCGACATTCTGCGTAGTCGGCATACGGGCCCACCTCGCACATTGCCGGACGCCATCGAGGAAACCATACGGGTGCAACTCCTTGATGAGGTGGTCAGTCTAGACCGAGTGGCCCGATCACTGAACATGTCGCGCCGCCATGTCCAGCGCGTGCTTTCCAACGAGGGCCAGAGTTTCAGGGTCATCGCTAGGCGTACCAAAGTGACTCGTGGCAAAGAGTTGTTACGCGAAACCGATGCCAGCATCACCGATATCTCCGTCGCTTTGGGATATGCGTCGGTCGCCCATTTTGGTCGCGCTTTTGCGGCGGTGACTGATCAGACGCCAAGCGCTTATCGAGAAGTTGCAAACAGGACCCTGAGCTTGACATCCTAATGGCACGAGGCATCCAGCACTCGAAAATCGGCTGCCAATTTCAGAAAGGCCGTTGCCTTGCAGCCGCGGCAAATGTCCGCTGGTCCCACTCAGCAGACGTTCGCTCGATCCGCAGCGAATGTTAGCTCCCCGCCCATAGCAACGAATGCCGCGGGTATCACCAAGGCACAGATTGGGCTCCAAGCCGCCATGCGGTGATGCAGCAGCATGAAACGAAACTTCGGATTCGGAACCTGCCATTCAAGGACTGAGCTAGAATCACCTCGTCTACACGGTGTCGACGCGTGGAGCGGGAGGGACGGATTGAGGAAATCCCATGTCCGAAGTCCAACTCCCAGCTGTCAAACCGATGCGCCGCCCCTGGAACAAGGGGCGGCTTGTTGGCCAGAAACGCCCACTGCTCCCGAAACAGGTCTGGGCAATTCGTGCCCGCCTCGAACTGGCGGGTAATCTCAGGGACCTGGCCCTGTTCAACCTCGCGATCGACAGCAAATTGCGTGGCTGTGATCTCGTCCGATTAAAGGTCGCTGACCTCGTTGTTGGGGACAGTGTCCGAGATCGTGTCTCTGTCATCCAAAGCAAGACACAACGACCGGTCCAGTTCGAGGTCTCGGAAAACACGCGTGAGTCCGTCTGGAACTGGGTTTCGTCGCCCGAGATGTTCGGGTGTGCGTTTCTGTTTCCTAGCAGGATCCATGATCGACTGCATGTATCGACCCGGCAGTACGCGCGCCTTGTCCGGGAATGGGTATCGGCGATCGGCCTGGACCAGAGCGGATACGGCACGCATTCGCTGAGGCGCACTAAGGCCGCTCAAATCTATCGAAAGACCGGCAACCTTCGTGCGGTCCAGCTCCTGCTCGGACACACCAAGGTCGACAGTACAGTGCGATACCTTGGGGTCGAGCTCGAAGATGCGTTGGCAATCGCCGAGAAGATCGACATGTAAATGAACGGCGAACGGCATAAGGTGCCGTTCGCTTTCCGAGACCGGACGGACAGCCAAGGCCCCGTCAACGACGGTTGAGAGCCCAACCTGTGAATTCGAGTTTTGTGCTGCGTGCGCACGCAGCGGCAAATATTCTGCACAAACACGAGATTCCATGACGCGGTGCGGCGGCAATTTCGGTCGTTCGTGAACCGCGCAGAATTTTTGAAGGCGGCAATTCACAGGTCGCGGACGAAGTGGACTTACGCTGCTCCTGCGCTAACGGCAGCTTTCTGTACATTGCGTCAGTAACGAAAATCACGTGAGGCAGGAACCGGTCATCCGCAGCAGTTGGAACTCACGGTCGCAATGGGCACAACGCTGGCAGCATTGCTAAGGAAAACTTCTGGTTAGGAACCGGATTATTTTTGCCGACCAGCCTCGGCAACCAAGGCCGTTAGCCTGTAGAACCCATGCGCCATCTTGGTGAAGGGCGTGAGTAAGAAAAAGGCAAGAACGGCGCCGAGGTGGATCGCCAGGAGGGTCGGCATGACAGTCGATTGACCAAGGGCATACAGCGCCAGCCCGCTGAAGCCCGTGAAGCCCAGCAGCCCGACAAAGGCGACTTCGCCGCCAAAGGCGGCAGAGGCGCCCAAGCTCCGGTCGGACCGCAGCTTCAGCCGGATAATCTCGACGCAACCAATAACCAACAACAGCCCGCCTGAAATCCCCAGCAGTTTTGGCAGGGAAAGCAGCCCATAGGGCGCGTGCATGTCGAAGACGTAGTGCATCACGGTCGCGACGCTGGTGGAGGCAAAGCACAGAAGGAAGCCGTACATGACCGCCTGATGTACCGCGCGCCGCGCGTGGGTGAACCGATCCTCGTCCTCGAAGTTGCAGCCGTCGCCATGCCCGCCCTTGAGGTTCTTCATGTTGGCGGCTTGACGGATTGCGGTGACCAGATGTTCGGGGCGGAACGGACCGGCACCGATGTGCCGCCAATACCGGCGCAGGCTGATCGCGATGCTGAACAGGGGGAACAGGAAGGCGGGCAGGAAGATGGCCACCATCGCGTTGTGCGACAGGACCGCATAAAACCCCTCGCCTGCGGCGGATGGCAAGGCGCGGACCGCCCAGAACAGCAGGGCAAAGCCGATGACGGTGGCAACGGCAATCAGCACACCATTCTTCTGAAAGGCCTTCCCGGCGGCGCGGGGGAAAGCCATTTCCTCCCAACTGTCCTGCCGGACATTTGCCAGCGCCTGCGGCAGGTTCAGGTCGAATTCATGCGGGGCCGTGTATTGGCAGGCATAGTAGCAGCCCCGGCAATTGTGACAGAGGTTCGCCAGTTGTGTCAGGGTTCCGTCGCCGAACGCGCGTTCGGCGTGCAGGGCGGGAAAGACGGAACAATAGCCCTCACAATAGCGGCAGGCGTTGCAGATCTCGGCCTGACGACGTGCCTCTTGCAGCAGATCAGATTGCATTTGCATGGGCGGCGGCCTCCTTGCCTGCGATGCGTCCAAAGACGGTTCCGATGGTCATGCCGAACCCGGCAAGATAGCCTTGGCCGAGGATCGACCCGGCCATGGTTTCACCCGCCGCCCAGAGGTTCGTGACAGGGCGGTTGCCGACAGAGCACTGCGCGCGCTCGTCAACCTTCAGGCCCAGATAGGTAAAGGTAACGCCGGTGCGCAGCGAATAGCCGTAGAACGGCGCTTCGGTGATCGGGCGGGCCCAGTTGGTTTTCGGCGGGGTCAGGCCGGTGGTCGCAACACCGTCCAGCTCGGTCGGGTGAAAGCCTGAGGTGTCGCCGCAGGCTGCGTTGAAGTCGTCCACCGTCTGAACCAGCGCGTCGGCGGGCAAGCCCATTTTATCGGCTAATTCCTCCAACGTGTCCGCCTTGATCGGCGGGAAGACCGAGGGCATGAACAGGTTCAGCGATTTCGCGTCGATGATGACATAGCCAACCTGATCGGGCTGCGCGGCGACAAGGCGCCCCCAGATGGCATAGCGCTTGGGCCAGACGTCCTCGCCCTCGTCATAGAAGCGCTGCGCGTGTTTGTTGACCACGATGGAAAACGGCACACAGTCCAGCCGCGTGACGATGCCGCCGTCGAATTTCGGCGCGCGCCCGTCGATGGCGACGGCGTGGCACTGCGTGGGGTCGCCCACCTGTTCGACGCCTTGGTCCAGCAGGTCGGCCAGCACGACGCCGCGATTGTAGGGCGTGCCACGGATCAGGAAGTTCTTCGCCGCAGGTCCCCAGGCACGGGCCAGCCAGTCGGTATCGGCCTGAAACCCGCCAGAGGCGACGATGACGGATTTTGGTGTGGTCGAATGGCTCTGGCCGCCTTGCGTATAGTCGATGCGGGTTACGCGGTCGTCTTCCAGTTCCAGATGCGTGACGGCGGCCTCGTATTCCACCTGTACCCCCAGCTTTTCAGCCGTGCGGTAATAGGCGTTCACAAGGCTCTTGCCACCGCCAAGGAAGAAAGCATTCGTACGCGCCAGTGACAGCGTACCCGATAGAGACGGCTGGAACCGAACGCCGTGCTCTTCCATCCACGGCAGACAGTCTTCCGATGTGCGGATGGCTAGCCGCGCCAGGCGTTCGTCCGTCTTGCCGCCGGTGACCTTCATCAGGTCGGCGAGGTATTCATCTTCGGTGTAGCTGTCGACAAGCGGGCCGAGCGGGCCATGGTGCATGCAGCGAAAATTGCGCGTGTGGCGGGAATTGCCTCCGCGATAGGGCTTCGGCGCGGTCTCAAGGATCAACACGTGTGCACCCGCTTCTGCCGCCGTGATGGCCGCACACAGCGCCGCATTGCCGCCGCCGATGATGGCGATATCGGGCGAGGTCACAGCAGGTCTCCGTCATAGCCGGGGGGGGTGTGACTGCTGGCGCGCAGGTCGCGCACCCGCACCCGCTGGGCGGCTTCGATATGGGCGCGCATGGCGGCTTCGGCCAGCGCCCCATCCCGCGCCTTGATCGCGTCGAGTATGCCGAAATGCTCTTCCTCAGCCTTCTTGGCGCGGTCCGGTTCGGTCAGCGTCGTCGGGCCAAGGATCATCAGCGCCTTTTGCAAGCTGTGGATCGACCGCGCGAGAAAGCGGTTCTTGGCCGCGTCCAGAAGCGCCGCGTGAAATTGCCGGTTCAGGATGAACGCCTCGGGCGCATTGCCCAACTCGGCCATCTGCTGGTTCATGTCGATCAGTTCCTCGATTTCGATGTCGGAAGCGGCCCGGGCGGCCAGTCGCGCGGCGGTGCCTTCCAGCACCGCACGCATCTCGTAAAGCTCCATGACCTCGGCATAGTCGAGCCTGCGGATCGTGGCCCCCTGACGCGGAACATGCGTGACGATGCTGTCGGCCTCCAACTGGCGGATGGCCTCGCGCACCGGGGTGCGCGACACGCCAAGCCTCTCGGCCAGCTCGGTTTCGCGCAGGCGGTCGCCGGGATTAAGTCGACCTTCACGCAGTTCGGTCAGCAAGCGCAGGTACGCGCTGTTGCCCTGTGGGGCGCTGTCGTCATCCATGATCACGGGTCTCCGCTTCAATCTTGCATCCAATTGGATACAATCGTATGCAAAGAGCGTCAAGACACCCAGGAGGCCGGTTTGCGCAAAGATCTCTCTCACCCGCTGGCGCGGCGCGCGCTGACTTTTGCGCTCGCCACAGTGGGCACGATCTTGTTCTGGTTGCTGGCGCTGCCACTGCCGTTCCTGTTCGGTCCGATGGCGTTTTGCCTTGCAGGAGCCTTGGCGCATCTGCCGCTCAAAGGGTTTGGGCAGGTTTCGGTCGCGGCGCGCACCATCCTCGGCGTCGCGGTGGGCGCGTCAATCACGCCCGCCGTCATCGCAGAACTGCCGCGCATGGCGCTGTCAGTCGCATTGATCCCGGCCTTCATCGCGGTGATCGCCGCCGTGGGTGTACCGTTCTTTCGCAGGCTCTGGGGCTTTGACGCGCCGACGGCCTATTACGCGGCCATGCCCGGCGGGCTGCAGGACATGGTGATTTTCGGCACCGAGGCGGGGGGCGATCCGCGCGCGCTGTCGCTCATCCACGCAACACGAGTGCTGATCATCGTGACCCTCGCGCCCTTTATCCTGTCTCATTTCTATGGTGCCGCGCTGAGCAATCCCATCGGTGCGCCCGTCGCTGATCTGCCGAGGTACGAGCTGGCGATCATGGTCGCCGCCGCGTGGATCGGCTGGAAAGGCGGGGAACGGTTGGGCCTCTTCGGTGCCTCGATCCTTGGGCCGATGATCGTGACGGCTGCGCTGTCGCTGGCAGGCGTCGTGCATTTCCGCCCCCCTGCCGAGGCGATCCTTGTCGCGCAGTTTTTCATCGGCTGCGGCATCGGGGTGCATTTTCTGGGCGTCACATGGCGCGAGCTGACCCGCGTTGTTGCGGCGGGCGTGGCCTATGTGCTGGTGCTGGCGGTGCTGGCGGCCGGGTTTTCCGGACTGGTGACGGCCTTCGGGCTGGGCGATCCGGTACCCGCGTTTTTGGCCTTCGCGCCCGGCGGGCAAGCGGAAATGACGGTTCTGGCCATCGTGACCAGTGCGGACCTCGGCTATGTCATCACCCACCATCTAACGCGCATCGTGATCGTGATCGTCGGTGCGCCGGTGGTGGCCAGCCTTATTGCCCGAAGACGGAGGGGTTGACCATGTGGATCGGCGCGCCCGCCGCGTAGGCGTTCACTTGGGAAAAGATGTCGGCGAACTGCTTGTCAAACTCGTCCTCGGTGACAAAGCCGATATGAGGCGTGGCGATCAGGCTCGGATGCGCCAGGAGCGGGTCATTAGGATTTGTCATCGGCTCAGTGTCAAAGACGTCGATCGCGGCCATGCCGGGGCGGCCCGCATTCAGCCCGTCCAGCAGTGCCCCGGGGGCAATCAGGCCCGCGCGCGAGGTGTTCACCAAAACGGATTTCGAACCCATTTGTGCAAGATCCTCTGCGGTGACGATCCCGCGCGTTTCCGGTGTCAGCCGCAGATGCAAAGACACCACGTCGCTGTCAGAAAAGAAGGCCGCTCGACTGCTCGCGACAGTTTCACCATCGGCCTGCGCCTTTGCACGGCTGTCGTCGGACGCCCACCAGACCACATCCATCCCGAAGGTGCGGGCATAGTCGGCTACGACGTGGCCGATGCGGCCATAGCCATAAAGACCAAGCCGTCGGCCGCGCAGCGTCCGGCCCACGCCCATCTGCCACTGACCTGCCTTGGCGCTGACCATCTGCTGCGGAAGTTGGCGCATGCCGGCAAGGATCAGCGCAAAGGTCAGCTCTGCGGCGGCATAGTTTGCCCCATCCCCACCCTTGTTGGAACACAGCAGAACGCCAGCCTCGGTGCAGGCGTCCACGTCTACATGCGGCCAGACCCCGCGCTGAGAGATCAGCCGCAGGTTCGGCAGGCGCTCAAGAAGGTCACGTGTGACGCGGGTCCGCTCGCGGAACAGCACGACGCAGTCTGCCTCGGCCAGCCGTGACGCGAGTTTCGCCGGATGGGGCTCATGATCGGTCCAGACCGTGACGTCGTGACCTGCAAGCAGTTCGAAACAGGGTAAGCCGCGCAACGTGTCGAACCAGTCGTCGAGGATGTGGACCTTCATGGTGTGGCCTTTCAGGAACTGCCGGACAATGCCTTGATCGCGCGGCAAACCCGGTCATGCAGGAGGATCAGGTCTGCCTTGTCCGACGGCTCTTCGACGATGCGCCGCGACAGATCGTTACGCGTCTCTTCTCGTTACGCGTCTCTTCCAGATCGCGCCGAGCGCGGGCGAGTTTTTCGTAATCGTTCATTTTCGGCTCCTCAATGAGACAGCAGAACGGGAATAGTGGTGCGCGACAGAATGTCGGTGGTCATACCGCCGAGGAAATCCTCTCGGAATTTCGAATGCTCGTAGGCGCCGAGCACCAACAAGGAGGGGTCGTGTTTCTTGCACCATGTCAGCAAAGTATCGGCTACCGGATGGGTCGTGGGCCAGTCGTGGTGGGTCGCCTCGACCCCGTGGCGGGACAGGTGCAGCATCAGATCGTCGATTGGCCACGGGTTGCGCGAGCCCACGGTCAGCACGCTCACGTGGCCCTCGTCTTCGAGCAGGCGCAGACTGTCAGACAGTGCCCGTGCCGCGGCGCGGCCCCCGTCCCACGCAAGCGCGGCATGGCTGTGCGTGGCACCAGCGTCATAGCCCGCAGGCACGACGATCACCGGGCGGCCCGACAGGAGCGCGATGCGGTCGGGGTGCAGCGTTACGTGTTCGTCATCGGCATCCGACCGGGTGCCGACGATCAGCATGTCGTAGTGGCGCGCGGCCTCGGACAGAACGGTATCGACACGGCCTGTGACCTCTTTGAGTTGCAAGGCATTGTCCAGCCCCAAGCTGGTGCGTTCATCCTCGAACCGGGTCTCGATCTCGCGCAGGATGTCGGTGTTGGCGGCGTCCAACAGGGCGCGCGCCTCTTTCGGGATCCAGCGAGAGCGTTTGTCGATCACCTCGTGACCGCTATGGGCCAGCATGGCGGTGACATGCGCCCCGAAACGCTTTGCCAGCGACGCGGCATATCGCAGGGCCGCGACCGAGCCGTCAGAGCCATTGAAGGCCACCAGAAGATTCATCACCGGCATGTCAGTGTCCTTTCCAGACGGAGGCGGGCACGTAGACCTGCCCGTCGGCCAGCTTGCGTGCGGTGCGGAGCAGCCCTGCGGATTTCAGGGTGAAGTGGTTGTTCATCTGGAAATCCACCAACACTTCGATGGTGCCCGAGGCGTGTTCCAACACCACGTTCGCCGGGCTTTGCGTGGGCCGGTCCAGCAGCCCGTCCGCCACGGTGCCCGGCGTCAGCGCACAGGAAGCAAGGCATTGCGAGCCGGTGACCGCCATCGAGGGGTGTGTCGTCCACGGCATGAAATAGCGCGTCGCGATGGTGCCGCCGCCTTGGGCCGGGGCGAGCAGGCCGAATTTCGGCGTCACGGATTGCGACACATCACCCAAGCCCATGGCCGCTCCGGCTTGAAGACGTAGCGCCTCCATCCGGGCAAAGAAATCGCGGTTCTCGTCAAGTTCCTGCACGGTTTCATAGCCGGTCAGCCCGAAATCCGCGGCGCGGGCGATGACCATGGGCATGGCCACGTCCATACAGGTGACCTCGATCCCGTCCAAGGTGTCGCGCAGGTTACCGGTGGGCAGGAAGGCCCCGGTGGAAGACCCGACCACGCCCATGAAATTCAGCGCGATGGGCGCTGCGGTTCCGGGCACTCCGGCAATGGCCGTGTCGCCATCGTAGCGCATGGTGCCGCCCGGCGTCTGGACGCGAGCCAGCACCCTTGCTCCGGTGTTGACGGCACGGATCTTGATCTCTGTCTCGTCGCCTTGGGGCTGGACCAGACCCATCTCGACCGCCGCCGGGCCGACGCCGGACAGGATGTTGCCGCAGGTCGGTTTGAAATCGACCAGCCGATCCTCGACCGAAACCTGCGCAAAGAAATAGTCCACATCCGCCCAGTCATCACCCGAGGCTGAGAGCATGGCGACCTTGGTGGTCACCGCCACGCCGCCACCGATGCCGTCGATGTTGATCGGGTGACCCGAGCCTATGGCGGCAAGCAGCACCTCGGCCAGTGTCTCGCGATCTTCGGGCAAGTCCTTGAGGTTGAAATATGGCCCGCGCGAAGTGCCGCCCCGCATGAAGACGAAAGGAATGCCTGTCTGTGTCATGTCATTCACTCCGCCCGATTATTTCAGCGGCCAAGGCAGATCGACGGCGTGCTGCAACAGCCCCGGTGGGAAGTCGCGGTTCAGCGCACCTGCCATGACACACATCAGCGCGATGCCAGCGGCGGTGAGGATCAGCGTCTTGGGCCAAGCGGCCTGCGCACGGACCCGCAGGAAGGCTACGAGGAAGCCCAGCAGCGCAAGGATGAAGCCGACGAAATACGTCGCCACGATCAGACCCACGAACCACGCCAACGTGCCCCACAGGCCATAGGGCGCATCCGCGTCCTCTCCAGCCAGTTCCTTGTCGGCAAAGATCGCGTCCGTCTCGGGGCGCAGGAGCATCTGCACCAGCAGGATCAACAGAGCCGTCAAGGTGATGCCCCCGATGACCAGCGGCACGATCTTGTCCGTCATGTTGTAGTCGGGGATCATGTTCGCGTTGATCAGCGCGGCCACCACATAGGCCATGACAATCAGCAAGAAGACCAATGGCGCGCGCTTGGAGCCGGACTGCACGTCACCCTCGGCCATGATGGATTTCGCCTGGCGCAGACCCAGCACGACCGAGACCACGGTGACGATCAAGAGCACGATCACGATGGGCGAGAAGATGTAGTCCATGCCTTCCTCAAAGGATTTGCGGAAGCGGAAGGACGCGATCTGGAACGCCTGGTTCGAGAATTTCTCGACCGGGTTGGACAGCACGAAGCCGATCAGGAAGGCCGGGCGCGACCAGTCGAAGCGGCGCAGGAAGATGCCGATCAGACCGATGACGAACAACGCGAGAATGTCCTCGAAGTTCTGGCCCGACTGGAAAGCCGCGAAAGAGATCAGCATGAAAAGGAACGGCGCGAGATAGGTAAAGCGGATGGTGGTCAGCTTGGCGATGCCGCCCGAAGCCGCGATGCACAGGATGGTGCCCACCACATTGGCCAGCGCCAGCAGCCAGACAATGGAATATGTGATGTCGAGATTGTCGCGAAGCATGTTCGGCCCAACCTCGATATCGCCGGAGCCCAGCAGTGCTATGGCCCCGATGAAAATCGCCATGGAGCCGGAGCCGGGGATGCCGAACAGCAGCGTCGGGACAAGACCGCCGCCTTCCTTGGCGTTGTTCGAGCTTTCCGGCCCGATCACGCCGCGGATTTCACCCTTGCCGAACTGCGACTTGTCCTTGGTGGTCTGGACGGCATGACCATAGGCGATCCAGTCGACGACCGAACCGCCAAGGCCCGGGATCACGCCGACGACGACGCCGATCAGCGAACAGCGGACCGAAAGCCACTTGTTGTTAACCCAGTCCCGCACGCCTTCGCCCCAGCCGGCGCCAAGCTTGGCGTCCTTGGCGATGGAACGGTCTTGCCGCAGAAGGCTGACGATTTCCGGCACGGCAAAGATGCCGAGGCCGACGATCACCAGCTTCAACCCGTCCGTCAGATACGGGATGTCATAGGTGGCCATGCGCAGCGAGCCGCCCGCGTCGGCCTCGCCGATGGTGCCGATCAACATGCCAAGACCGGCAGCCGCAACACCTTTTAGCGCGACGCGTCCGGCAAGGACGGCGACCATGGACAGGCCGAGGATCGAAATCATCAGCATTTCCGGCAGCCCAAAGGCCAGCACCAGCGGCCGCGCCACGATGATGAAGATCGTCAGGAAGGCCGCGCCGACCAGCCCGCCGAACAAGGACGAGGTGAAGGCCGCCGAGAGCGCCCGCGCCGCCTGCCCCTTCTTGGCCAGCGGAAAGCCATCCAGCACCGTGGCCTGTGACGCGGAACTGCCGGGAATGCCCATCAACACCGAGGCAAAGGTGTCCGAGGTCGGCACAACGGCCACCATGCCCACCATCAGCGCAAGGCCCAGAACCGGGTCCATGCCGAACATGAAAGGCAAAAGAAGCGAAAGCCCGGCAATGCCGCCCAGCCCCGGAAAGACGCCGACAGCAAGGCCCATAACCACGCCGAGCACGAGGTATCCAAGGACTTCGGGTTGCAGTATCAGGGCCCATGCCTGGCCAAGCGCTGGCAGGGAGGTCGCGAAAACATCCATCATCACACCGGCTTTCGATTTTGAACTGTGGGAAAGGTGGCAGAAGCGGCCCCCACCGGTCTGGCAGGGGCCGCGGGGCGCCCGCCTATTTCAGCGAAACGCCGTAGGCTTCTTGCAGCCAGTTGGTCACGAAGGCCTTGGCTTCCGCAGAAACGATTGTGCCCGCCTTGGTCGCCTTGAGTGCGCCTTCGCCGACAAAAACATCGTATTTGCCAACGCGCTTGGCGGCGATTTTCGGGAAGTCCGGGCGCTTGCGCACGGCATCGAACGCGTCAGAGAACGTCTTTGCCACGTCATCCGGGGTGCCTGCGGGCAGGAAGGCGATCTTTTGCACCGGGAAACCGGCGACGAAGAAGGCTTTCCACGCATCCCATGCTTCGCCAGAGGTATCGCAGCCCTCGGTGGCTTCGCAGACTTCCTTGAATGTCGGCATGTCCGGGAAGGTCGGGTCGCGCACGATGTCGCCCGCTTCGTTCAGCGCGCCCCATGTCATCATCGGCACGGCCTTGCCCTGCGCGACCAGATCGGCAGAGGCACCGAGGTAGCTGGACGAGGTCTGGTAGTCGATGGTGGCCTCGCCGCGTTCGAACATCAGGCGGCCGTCACCGCGCCCCTTGATGCCAAAGACCGGCTCGACGTTCATGCCCAGCATCTTCCAGGCCAGCAGCGGAACGAGGTCAAGGCGTGTCGCCCCTTGCGAGCCATAGATGAAGTCGATGTCCTTGAGGTTGTTCGCCGAGCCGTCGAATTTCGCGCCGTCCTCCGGGTTGAGATAGGCGACACCGCCCGTGCCCGATGCCATGACCGGCACCCAGTCGGAATATTCGTAGCGCACACGCGGGTCATCCAGCAGATAGGGGAACTGGGTGGACCCGGAGGTGCCGAAAATCAGCGTCCCGTCATCGTATCGCTGTTCCTGGAACCAGTTCGCGCCCTTGGTCGATCCGGCACCCGGCATGAATTTCACCACCACGGTGGGGTTGCCCGGCAGCTCTTCGGACAGCAGCGGCGCAAAGAAGTTGGCCCATTTGGCCGAGCCACCGGTTTCCGAGAACGGGATGACCCATTCGATCGTCTTGCCGGAAAGGTCGATTTCAGCCAGCGCCGGGGATGCAAGAATGGTTGCTGCGGCAACCGAGGCTGCGAGTGTCTTGATGGTCATTGGTGTCCTCCCGTAGACCTGCCGCAACGGAACAAAGGCCCGGCGGTCCATGTATGTTCATTTCCAGGGAATGATTCCCTCCTCCAACAGCGCCAACATGCCATCTCAACCTTGCGCGAAACTTGCGCATCGTGACAAAGATATAGGCATGCGCATAGCAGTGATCGAAGACAACGAAGCATTGGCCCAAGGAATCGCTTTCCGTCTTAGGGACAGAGGGCACGCGGTTGACCTGCTGCACGATGGCCGCGAGGCGGACACGTTCCTCTCACAGGAGGGCGCGGATCTGGTGGTGCTGGACCTGAACCTGCCCGGCATGGACGGGATCGACGTACTGCGCGCCCTGCGGCGGCGGGGCGATGGTACGCCGGTGATCCTGCTGACGGCACGGTCCGAGACGGCGGAACGCGTCGTGGGGCTGGATGCAGGGGCGGACGACTACCTGACGAAGCCCTTCGAAATGGACGAATTGGAAGCGCGGTTGCGTGCCATGGCCCGACGCAAGAACCTCGAATTCACAGCAAAGGATAAGCTGGGGCCGCTGGTGTTTGAACGGACCGCACGGCAGGTGCTGAAAGACGATCATCCGCTCGATATCCCGCGCAAGGAAATCTCGACGCTGGAATGCTTGATGGAAAGGCGCGGGCGGATCGTGTCCAAGGCGCAGCTGATCACCCATGTCTACGGCACCGGCTCTGACGCCGAAGAAAGTGCTATTGAGCCGCATGTCTCGCGCCTGCGCAAGCGGCTCGAACCCTTTGGCCTCAGGATCAAAACCGCGCGGGGTCTGGGCTACATGCTGGAGGTCGACACTTAATGAGGGCGATGTCGCTGCGCCTTCGTCTGTTTCTTGTGATCCTGCTGCCGCTGTTTCTGGTTGCGATCCTGTTGGGTTGGTGGCGATTCGAAGTGGCGCAGCGCACCTCGGAAGAGTTGTTCGACCGAACCCTGCTGTCCGCGGCCTTGGCGATTTCGCGCGATGTCGCGATCTCCGAAGGCGATGCGCTTTCACCTGCCACCAGACAGGTTATCTCGGATGCGGGGGGCGGCGAGCTGTTCTATCACGTCACCGGTCCCGGCGGGATCTATGTGACGGGGTATGCTTATCCGCCGCGCCCCGAAACGCCTGTCGCGCGGGACCTGCCCTCCTACTATTTGGCCAACTATCGCGGCGAGGAAATGCGCGTCCTGCGCATGATCGAAAACCGCACTATTGGGACATTGACCGGCGACACGGTCGTGACGGTCTGGCAACGGGTCAACGACCGACGTGCCTTTGCCCGTGCGCTGGCCTTTCGTGCGGCGGCGCTTATGGCGGGCCTGATGGCGGCGCTGGCCCTGATCATCTGGTTTGGTGTGCAGATTGGCTTGCGGCCTCTGAACGATTTGCAGGCGGCGATCCGGCAGCGTTCCCCGGACGATCTCGGTCCGATCCGCCGCCCCGTGCCGAATGAGGTTTCTGGCATCGTGGCGACCCTGAACCGGCTGCTGGTACAAGTGCAGGACAGTATTGAAGCGCATCAGGCCTTCATCTCGGACGCAGCGCACCAGTTGCGCAATCCCGCAGCGGCAATTCTTGCCCTCGCCGAAACGCTTCCGCAGGTGCAGGACCCCGCAGAGCGCGCGAAATGCGAAAGGCAACTGGCAGATGCCGCGCGCAAATCCGCGCGTCTGTCCGAACAGTTGCTGTCTCTGGAACGGCTCCGCTACGATGACAGCACGGCCATGGAACCGTTCGACCTGAACTCGGTGGTCGAGGACGTCTGCCGAACCTTTGCTGCCAAGGCGCTGTCTCGTAACCTGGAGTTTGACCTCGTACTGGGCACGGCCCCGCTTCCCGTCATGGGCAATCCCGTTCTCATTGGCGAGGCCTTGATCAATATTCTCGACAACGCCCTTAAGCATGGTGGCGCAGCGATGAAGGCAATCAAGGTGCGGGCCTTTGCCGAAGACGACAGCGTGATGATCTCGATTCGGGATGATGGCGTCGGGATCCCGCCAAGCAAGGAGGGGACGGCCTTTCGCCGTTTCTCGCAGTTGCAGCACGGCGAGGGAACCGGATTGGGGCTCGCCATTGTGGAACAGGTGATGGCCAGGCTCGCTGGACGGGTCGATCTTGTGCCGACCGAAAAGGGAACGAAGTTCTGCCTTAAGTTTCCGCGCTACGAGCAGGCCTGAGACACAATTTCCGTTCCCACCTTGTTTGCTCAGCGGCGAGTCTGTACCGCCGCGCTTGGAAGGCCTCGACGTTTCGCCGTTCGATCCACAAAGTCACCTTGACCGCTCCCAATTGCTCTGCCGCCCGGCGCCCTGTTGGCGACAATCAGTGTTGCAATCGGCTATTCATTGCCTGGTAGGTGAACGGCGCCTATGGGTCAATCTTGCCAGAAACAACGTCAGCTTTCGGTGCTTCGCGGTTCGTTGTTTCGGATGCAGCATCCGTAAAAAAGGGCTCCTAGCCGTCAATCGCTGCACCGTGCATGAACGACTGCTTTGCAGAAAATGTGACTGAGACCATCTGCGGCATACCTCTCCTTCAGACGGTCACCCAAAATTCAAACTACGTTGTCTCAGCGCGTTCTGCGACGATACCGCTCATATCTGCACGTACAGCGCCAACGCCCGCTGTTCGCTACACGGGATGCGACCTGCCACAAACCGACGTACACACAACAATTACAGTTTGCCTGCGGCACCACTAGCTCAGCTCATCAGGCTTCGGCTTGTTGAATGGCTTGGGCTTTGCACGTTTCTGCCGCTTCGGTCGCGGCTTCGGTTTGGTTGGGCCGGGGATCGGCAGCGGTTTGGGCTTGGGGTGTCGTTTCCATGCAGTCTCGCCGACCACCTCACTCATGAGCATAGCTGGCCCCCAGCAAAATGGGGTGATGCAAAATCACCACCTCGAAACTGTAAGTACTTCCCTGCCAGATTTTGCAGCTCAGAGATTTCTGTGCGCAGAACCCCTTTCGAGCTCATAGCCCCATGCGCTCCGGCGTCATCCACTTGGCCATGGCCTGCTGATCCAAAGCTTGCTGACAGAGACCACGCAACACATGGAACCGCCGAACCCACTCTTGATGTTCAGGCTTTTCACTGTTGCTGAGGTGCCTGACGTAATAGCCGAGCTTTGATGCGCAGGTGAACATCGTGACACGGCACGGGTGGCTTGGGCTAAAAATGCACTACAAGCGGTACAAAAGGCTTTAAAAAACTGGCGTGGTAGGCAAGCCTTGTCGTGTTCACTCGGAACCCTCCCCGATCACATGCTTAGAGACATCGGACTGACAGCGGCTGATGTTGAAAGCGCAATTCACAAGCAATCCGGCGACGCGGAAACAGACAGACTGGCTGAGACCGCTAAGCGACAGGCGAGGAATTGGTGATAAGCTGTTTTTCGTTTGCGTTCGCGAACACTGTGGGGAAGAAGTGTGTTGCAGTCGCTGTGGGCAAACAGTGTGTTGCGAACACTGTGTTCAAAACTGCGATTCCAAACACTGTGTTCAACACAGCTTTTCAGTCCGCAAATCCACCCAGCAACGCACGAAAAACTGTGCGATGACTGTGCAACGCAGGAAGTGAAAACTGTGCGATGCTGAAGTGCCTTATTTTTATGGCTAAAATGGTGCCCGGGGGCGGAATCGAACCACCGACACGAGGATTTTCAAGACTTGCGTTTATTATAAATCATTGTTTTTAAATAGTTATTTGCTTAAAAATTGAGCTGTGCGATAAACTGTGCGATGCGCTTTTGCTGCGCTGGATTGGGCAAACACTGTGTTCAACACACTAACCTGAAACACTGTGCCTGAACACACTTTCAGCAACTGTGTTTGGAAGCATGTATCTGTGCCAGCCGTTGCTGCCTGGGCCGCCCGATCACGATGCTTCAGCTCGCACTCGTCAGCTCGAACGACCTTCTTGTGTTATGATGCGGAATTGGTAACGCGGAAGGGCCGTCATGAATGTCTTAGTCGTCTTCGATCATCCGCGACGGAAATCGCTGTCAGGCGCTGTGCTTGATCAGTTCGTGTTAGGCTTAGAGGAAAGCGGGAACATTCCTGAGATCGCGGACTTGCATGCTGAGCGATTTGATCCCCGCATGCCCGTTGAAGATGAGCCAAACCTTAGTGGCGGAGCGCAATCCTATACCGAAGCCGTGCAACGCGAACAGGCCCGTGTGGAGAGAAACGATGCGGTTGCCTTCATCTTCCCAGTTTGGTGGTGGTCAGTGCCTGCGATGACCAAGGGTTGGATCGACAGGGTCTGGAATGCCGATTGGGCTTACGGAAACAAAAAGCTAACGCTTGACCGAGCACTGTTGGTTGGTCTCGCAGCAACTGGGTCCGCGTCGTTCAAGAAGCGCGGCTATACAACTGCTATGGAGACGCAGTTGGTCGTCGGAGTGATGAACTTCTGCGGCATCACGAACGCCAGACTGGAACTCCTTCACGATACCTTGGAAGGCGACGACGAAAGGCAGGCGCTTCTGGTGAAGGCGAGAACTCTAGGGCGTACTTTCGCAGACTGAGTTGATTTTGGACATCATGACTTCCGTTAATTCTTTGGCCGGATAGTGCTGGCTCCAACCTCGTTTTTGAGCACCGTAGTGCAGATAACATGCGGCAATAGACGAGCACTCTAGCGGGACGCCCCCGAGCCTTGGAAAGCGAGGTATGCGTCCAACTCACTGACGAAACCATCTGATCTGTTTGCAATCCATTCGACGAAGAGCGCCCGCAGTTCTGAGTTCGCCCGGGATCGCGCCCATAGGAGACGATAGGCGTATTTGGTCTGGCATATCATTGACGGTCCGAATGGCAGAATGAGCGATCCAGCTTTCAACGCATGAAATGCCTCCACAATCCCGCAAAGCGCCAACCCCTGACCCGCTGCCGCCGCTTGAAGCCCTGAGCCTGTTTTCGAGATGCGTACACCATGGTTTAGATAACTGGGGTCAAACCCGAAGGCCTCGCCCCAGGCTTGGAAGTCAAGCCATCCCGGGTCCTTGGTGCGATTGGTGACGTGGATGAGAGGTACACCCTTTAGTGATCGCACATCCGGACCTAGCCCTTGCTGGTCTGCAAAGGTGGGCGAGCATACTGGGGCAACAAAATCACCGAACAGCGCGCGTTCTTCCAATTCAGTGTCGCGGGTGGGACCGTATCTGATCGCAAGATCATAGTCTTCTCTCACCAAGTCGATATCGCGATTGGATGGGTCCAAGTGTAAGTCCGTATCCGGGTACTGCTGTTGGAATTCCGCAAGCATTGGTGACAGCCAGTTTTCCGAAAACGACTCTGGCAGGGTAATGCGTAGACGGCCAGCCGCATCGTTCGGTTTCAGTTGTTCATACGCCTGCGCAAGCCTTGCAAAGCCGTCTTCTAATAATTCCCGAACCCGCAACGCATCCTCAGTTGGCTCGATGCCCGAGCTGGAGCGAACGAACAGACTTTTGCCGAGGTAAAGTTCTAGAGACCGGACCCTTTGCCCAACCGCAGCCGGCGTAATTCCAAGTTCGTTGGCGGCCAGGGAAAAGCTCCCATGCCGCAATGTAGCGTCCAGAGCGCGCAACGCATTCAAATGAGAAAGATGCATGCCAACAGCCTAAAGGTTTCCTTTAGCGCAGCAAAATGAAATCACGCGTGCAAAGCAATCATACCCATCCATACTGAGTACTGTGGCGCAGGCTGTCACCACGAAAACGGGACCATGGGGAAGACGAGGCATGTTCACGCTTTATTGGGAGTATCTGGCAGGCTCGATTGTGGTACAGGCAGCCCTTGAAGAAATTGGTGCGGATTATCGACTACACTACGTGGACATGGGCGCTGACGCACATCGCGCCGCAGATTTTCTGCGCCTAAACCCAACCGGGCGCATACCGGCTCTTAGATGCGCGGATGGCAAGACGATTGGAGAGACTGCAGCGATTGTTACGCTACTGGGCGAGATGTACCCTGAGACCGGGGTCACTCCAGCGCCCGGCGATGATAATCGTGGCGAGTTTCTTTTTTGGCTGAATGTCATGACGACCTCAGGCTACATGACTGCCGCACGCCTCGGGCACCCTGAGCGCTATGCGAACAGCAGCAGTGCGATCGAGGAGGTCGGCGCAAAAGCGGCAGTCGACTACAACGCCTTTTTCGATGTAACGGAGGGTGCGATTGCGGGTGATCCCTACTTCATGGCGAGCGGTCTGACAGCACTGGATTTTTACGTCACAATGCTGACCGAGTGGCACGCCAACAAACAGTCTCTGTTTGGTTCACGGCCCAAGCTCGACGCGCTGTGTCAATCTGTGAGTGAAAGCAGTTCCTACAAGGCCGCAATGGAGACACATGCACCGCCGCCGACTTGAATATACAAGCGGTAAATCGCTCTGGTTTGTTCCCATAGCTGCATTGCGGACAATACAAAAGAGGTCTCATTGACGGACGCCTCTCCATTAGCCTACCCTCTTGGAATGATTAGCGGCAAATACTTCGACGATCTGTCGGTTGGAGATACCTTCGAAAGCGGCGGGATCACACTCACAGAAGGCGCGATTATTGACTTCGCGCTTACGCACGATCCGCAACCCTTCCACGTGAACAAGGTTGCGGCAACAGAGTCGATATTTGGCGGCCTCATCGCCAGTGGCTTTCAAACCATCGCGCTCACTTTTCGGTTGTTTCGTGACACTGGTGTGCTGAATGGTACCAACTTAGGCGGGCATGGCATGGACGAAGTGCGATGGCTCGCTGCGGTGTTTCCCGGCGACACATTGCACGCACGCGTAACGGTCTAGGTGCTCACACCGTCGCGTTCGAAGCCCGACCGGGGAACGGTCAGATTCCGCTACCGTACGTACAACCAGGACGATGACGAGGTGCTAAGCTTGACCATGGACCATGTGATGGCGCGACGGAAATAGGTGAGTTCACCTTATCCGGTCACTCAAAGCTTGTTTCACCTACGACAGCTCCGCGGACCAAGGAGACCCGTGCAGCCGCAGCGGGCGCGATCATTGAAATCCGCGACTGGTCTTCGCGATTGCAGCGACGCGAGACCATCAGCGCAGCGAGCTTCCCCAGACCAGTCATTGACCGGAACCATCAACCGTCGAATCCGTTGCCGTCATTCGCTGCGCCGGCACCGAACTGAGAAGATGCGGACCAACCAGTCATTCGGTGACGCGCGGTTAACTGGCGCTTTCGGTGCCAAGCGGCCTTTCGTGAGTACAGAGATGTGTGCCGTATCAGGGGCTCGTTGGTGAGCTCGATTGCACTTCGCTCAACACCAACCAGCCACGTCTTGGCCTCTCACTGGTGAGCGCTCCGGGCCGGTCAGAACGCGATCAGTTGACTGCTCCGGTCAACGTCTTCGTCAGGCGCTGATTGAGAACGTGGTGCGGTTCGTCGGACTGGCCGTAATGCAATTCCGCCAAAGCCGCGATATCGTTGAATATCACCTTCACGGTTTTATCTGCATCGACATAGACAAGCAGTTTCTGGCAGAAAGCATCCAGACCAATGACCGGGAACTGGGCCATCGCAACTCCGCCCGGCGCAGGCCCACCGAACAGAAGCAGGGTCGCCCGAGACAGATCGATATCTCCGGCGGCTGCTCGTGCAGTGAAGTCCACTTCTCCGAACCAAACTGTGTCGCCTTGTGACATTACGGCCTTTTCCAAGCGATCAATGGTCGTCTCAAAATCGTAACTGGAGACAAGCTCGATGATCCCATAATTCAGCGTGAGACTTTCCGTCGGCGCGGCGTTTCCCTCGATTTCGGCAATATCGAGAACCTTCAGCAAGGTTGCGTCGAAGGCGTCTGCGGTTTCTTTGATGTCCAACCCGTGGCGAAGGGAAAGAAACGTGGCGTCGGTATAGGCAACACGGACCTGATCGCCTTCTGCGTAAGACAGCACCCGGAACGGAAGGTCGAGCCCTGCGCGGATCTCGTTCTCAAGAATCCCGGCCTCAAGTGCTGCGTCCGAGAACAGTTGCACGCGCGATGGTGGCATCTCCACATCTTCTGCGGCCGCCAGTCTTGCATGATCGATTTCGACAACCACCTCCAACCCGGTCGATTGGATGGCGGAACTGATGGCATCGAACGATGCGTCAACGGCCGCCTGTGTTGAGCCTTCAGAAATTGCAATCGAACCGACACACAGAAGTGTCGCGGCTAGACCGATGGTCGGGGTGAAGTTCGGCATGTTGAGGAGCCTCCTATGGAACCGGATTCAGGTTGGGTTTATTTGTGATGTACTGGGGTGGCCGGGCACCCACCAGTCAGAAACATGCTCCCAAACGTTCGTGGTTCGTGGATTTTCTATGAAGGCCGACCACAGGCTCGTGGTCGGCCTTCCATTTATTAGTGCTGACCGTCGCCGCGTTGGGCATTGATGACGGTTTGTTCAAGCGGATTGTAGCCTTCAGGCACAGGGACGAGGTTCACGTCTTCGGCCCACTGTTCGTAGAATGCGAGCATTTCTGCCACGAGCTCTGGTTTCTGGTCTGCCAGATTGTTCAATTCGGATGGGTCAACCTCAATGTCATAAAGCTCCGATTCCCCTGTCCCTTTGGGCGGCAGGTTCAGCATGAGTTTCCAACGGCCTTTGAAGACGGCTGAGGAGCCGGCAAGCTCGTACCCCACGGGATGTTCTTCAGTGCGGACGGTTTCGACCTCACCGCGCAGCACGGGCATCATGCTGATGCCATCAGGCGAGTAGATTTCTCGCCCGTCGTATGTCCCTTCTGGAACGTCCACGCCAGCCAATTCGAGGATCGTCGGCAGGACGTCACGGACATACGCAAACTTGTCGACTTGGCTGCCTGGTTCAACCACACCGGGGAAGCGCACAATCATCGGAACCCGGAGGCCACCTTCGGTAGAGAACGTCTTGAAGTAGCTTCCCGGTGTGGCTGCGACGGCAGCCCAACCTGGGCCATAATCCGCATAGACACCGCGTTGTCCCATGTCTGAGAAGTCTCCGTCAAAATCCTCCATATAGACCTTGTCGTAGTTCTCATTGTACCAGTCACGATAAGCTTCAGAGAGAGGTAGCTGGTTTGGGTCGGGACCGTTGTCCGCCATAAAGATCACGATGTGTCCGTCGTCGGGGATTTTGGGACAGATGGCTGCCTGAGCTAAGAGAGGATCTGGCGCATCTGTTTGGTTTGATTATGCGGCGGATTTTCGGTGAAGCAAGCGCCGGGTT
>NZ_JBXWQW010000045.1:0-36739 GCF_059612585.1 Ruegeria sp. YKSF57
AACCCGGCGCTTGCTTCACCGAAAATCCGCCGCATAATCAAACCAAACAGATGCGCCAGATCCTCTCTTAGCTCAGGCAGCCATCTGTCCCAAAATCCCCGACGACGGACAAGGCGCGAACTCACGCCATCAGTTATTCCCGAGGGTGATAAGCAAGACGGTCGGAATGAGGTGCCGATCACTCACGAAGTTGGACCGTCGCCGGCCGGGCTAATGTTTCTTCGTCATGGGCGTACAATGGGCGGAACGGCACCATGAGATCGGTAGTGCCGCACAACGAATCCACTAACGGTCGAGGGGGCGCTCTTCTTCTGATTTCTGTGCTGATGATAGGCTCGGCCATCATTCGATTTGCAATGGAAGCTGGGCCTGCGCTCGCTAGGGAAATATCTGAGCAGACGGAAACACCCGAATTGTCCGTAAACCCGGAGAATGAGACAGGCGACGAGGAGTTACGTCTGCTTCTGCGGGAATTCTCGAGACGTGAAACTGAGCTTGAGCGGCGAGAGCGCATCTATCAGGATCGGATGAAAGCGCTCGAGGTTGCAGACAAGGCAATTGAAAAGAGGCTTCGAGCACTGATCGAGGCAGAAGAAAAACTAAGGCAAACACTAGCATTTGCGGAATCCGCATCCGAAAACGATCTGACCCGGCTTACGAGCGTTTATGAAAATATGAAGCCGAAAGAGGCCGCTGCGCTTTTCGAAGAGATGGACCCAACTTTTGCTGCCGGTTTTTTGGCGCGAATGGCCCCAGAAAACGCTGCAGGGGTGATGGCCGGCCTCAGCCCTCAAGCCGCCTATACTATCAGTGTCGTTTTAGCCGGGAGAAACGCGGCTGTGCCAAAAGAATAACAGGCAGGTCGACGATGTTGGCAAGCGTTTTCAAGGCAGTATGGACGTGATTGGAATCATCGGAATTGCCGTGATTTTTGCGATGGTTTTTGGTGGCTACCTAGCTGCCGGTGGGAAAATGGCCATCATACTGAAATCGTTGCCATTTGAAATAATGATGATCGGAGGCGCCGCGGTCGGGGCATTCCTGATCGGCAACGACATGAGCGCAGTCAAGTACACGGTCAGGGATATCGGAAAGGTCTTCAAGGGACCGAAGTGGAAGCCGCAGGACTATAGCGATCTTTTGTGCTTGCTGTTTTCGCTTATCCGAATTGCCCGCAGCAACCCGGTCGAATTGGAGCAACATATCGAGGACCCTGAAAGCTCAAGTTTATTTTCGAGCTATCCCAAAATACAGGCCGACCGCGAAGCCGTGGAGTTGATCTGCGACACACTACGGTCGGCGTCGATGAATTACGATGATCCGCACCAAGTAGAAGAAGTGCTGGAGAAACGGATGGAAGCCAGCTTTCATCATGCCATGCATTCCAGTCATGCGTTGCAAACTGTGGCAGATGGATTGCCCGCTTTGGGTATCGTTGCAGCGGTGCTTGGCGTGATCAAGACGATGGGATCAATCGACCAACCACCAGAAATTCTGGGAAAACTCATAGGTGGCGCATTGGTTGGCACTTTTCTGGGTGTGTTCTTGGCCTATGGGCTGGTCGGGCCTTTTGCAGGAAAACTGAAGGCCGTCGTCGAAGAAGACAACCATTTCTACCAGTTGATCAAAGAGGTGCTCGTTGCAAATCTGCACAATCATACCGCCGCCATGTGCATTGAAGTTGGTCGTCAGAATACGCCGACCCACAACCGGCCCGGGTTTTCCGACCTGGAAGAGGCGCTCAAGGAACTCAAAAAGACTGCGGCATGATGAGAGGACTGTTGTGTTTCGTAGCGTTGGTTTTGCTTTCCTCTGCGGCGTTTTCTGAACCCGTCACCGTGAAATCAGGTGAACACGGTGCATATACTAGATTGGTGGCTACAGTGCCCGCGGGAACGGAGTGGAGACTGGACCAGCAGGGGCATGTGGCAAGATTAACTGTTGAACTTGACACTGTGACTTTTGATCTGAGCGGGGTTTTCAAACGCATTTCCCGCACACGCCTGACTGAACTGAAACAGGAAAAACCGGGCAAGCCGTTGGAATTGGAATTAGGATGCAAATGTGTCGTGAATTCTTTTCTACATGCCGAAACAATGATCGTGATGGACATCGCGCCGGGAGATGCCGATAGACAAACCACCTCCGTTCTACCGCAAAAGCCGTCTGTATTGGCCGTTGCAAGCATGTTTGGTGAAGAGGAACTCCTTGGAAACACCGTACCACCGTTGTCTTTTCCGCCACTCAAAAAAGAAGCGATTCAGCTGAGAGCCGGATCGGAAACAGCCGTGGCATCCAGGCTGATACGAGGGGCCGACCAGCAGGTTCTCGACCTTAATCTTGCCGGCATAGGCCCGCGCAACACCATCGCCGCGGCTATCGGACAAGGCTTGTTGGTGGATTCTACTCTGTCCAATATATCGATCTCCACAGCGTTGGATCTCGAGTTGGACGCGATATCAACGGAGCAACGCTCGATAGCGCAACACCAGAACTGCGTTGACGACATTGAGTTCGGATTTGAACAATGGAGCGATGGGGCGCCATATGCCGATCAAATTGCGAATTCACGGTCGCGCCTCTATTCAGAGTTTGACCGGGTAAACTCGGAGCAAGCGCTGCAGCTTGCCCGTATCTACGCTTATTTTGGCTTTGGGGCCGAAGCCGAGCAGGTATTGCAGCTGGCCAGTACCGAAATTTCAGATCACCGGTTTGTCACCGCAGTGGCTTTTTTGACTGAGGGCAAATCGCTGGAACCGCCACATCCATTTACTAACCAACAAGGGTGCGACACAGGAGTAGCGTTGTGGGGGTTACTGGCCGATGGATTCCTGGCAAGTGATGCCAGATTTCCCGCAATTGAATTGGCATTTGCCCGATTGCCGCATCACTTGCGCAACCTCTTCGCGGATGACGTGGCCAGAATTTTCGCCGAAGCAGGCAAGGTTGAAGCGGCTCGGCGCGTCCTGACGTTGATTGAAGGACAGGGATTGTCAGGCGGCGCGGAACTGAACTTGGCCAAGGGCGAGATGGCGCGTGTGGAGAGGGATCTCCATAAGGAGGAAGCTTTCTTGTCAGCTGCCGCTACAACGGAGCGCCAGGTTGATGTCGCTCCGGTCGCACTGATCAAACTAATTCAGAAACGGTGGGCTGAACGTAGCGCCGCGACCGAGCAGGATGTCGAGTTGGCGGCCTCCTTTGCACTGCAATACCGCCAGTCTGAACTTGGTCAGAAACTGGCGTTGACGCATATTCTGGCGTTGGCTTTGAACAATCAGTTTGACCAATCATTTGCCAAGTTGCCAAATATCGTTGGGGGAAAGGGTGAATCTGAAGACGTGCGAACGCTTGATCAAGTTGTGACCTTGCTGGTCGAACGCGCCGAAGACTTGACTTTTTTGCGCCACGTACTGAGGTTGTCCACCGATCAGATCGGCGTGTTGTCCAGTCAAACGGTCTCCGATATTGCCGAACGGCTGACAGACATGGGATTTGCCCACGCGGCCGTCCCTTTTGCCAAGTATCTCGGGCAAAGGCGAGAACCTTCGAAACACTCGACTACACTGGCGCGAGTATCCCAGGGAATTGGACAGCCGCACAGATCGTTGTTGGAGTTGGACGGTGAAGAAAGTGAAGCTGCAGACTGGTTGCGGGTTCGTGCCTATTCGGACGTCGGAGATGCCGATCGGGCGGTTGAAATCCTGAGGCGACTTGGCGATACCGAAGCGATGGCACGCCTGCTTTGGCTGTCCGAGGATTGGACACAGGCACAAGATTTGGACGCAGAGAAATACTCCAGACTGGCGGAAATGGCCGCAAAACTGGGGAGTGCGGAACCGTCTTCTGATGAACCACCATTGGCGAGTGCAAGAACTATGTTGAAGGCGAGTCAACAAGAACGCGCGGACATCGCTGATATGCTGAATGCTCTGGAAAAAAACTAGTCTATTGAGTGTCCGACTCGCCGCAAATGCAAGTCGCTAACTGAACAACCTGTCGCCTTTGGAACAGAAAGTGCGCTGACCCGGTGCAACCGTTTTACTATGACTGGGATCATTCCAAAGCCAATTCACCGTCGGGCGACAGGTACGGATCTTGTCGCGATATGAGCGAATGAAACCTTCGCTTTTCTTGATACGCGACAGACGGAATACACAATGACGGGAAAATCTGTGCTGCGGCTGGCCGTGGACATTGGTGGAACCTTCACCGATACGGTGCTGGTTCAGGGGACCGATCACATCCTTGCCTCGGCTAAAACGCTGACAACCCATACCAACCCAGCCCAAGGAGCGATGCAGGGTGTGCAGCGGGTTTTAACCTTGGCTGGGCGTCAGCCGGTAGAGGTGAAAGGGTTCATTCATGGAACCACTTTGGCGACAAACGCCCTGATTGAAAAACGGGGTGCACGGGTTGTAACGGTAACCACCCAAGGGTTTCGCGATATTCTGGAAATCGCCTATGAACGGCGGTACGCACAATATGACATCAACCTTGAAAAACCTGATCTTCTGGTTCCGCGCGAACGCGCCTTGACGATACAGGAGCGCACGTCTGCAGATGGTGGCGTTCTGGTTCCGCTCAAGGCGCATGCGATCGATACATTGGCTGAGCAAATTGAAGCATCAGGTGCCCAGGCGGTGGCAATCTGTCTTTTGCACTCCTATGCCAATCCAAGTCATGAACGAAGGTTGCGCGATGCTTTGCAACAAAAGCTCCCGCACTTGGCGGTGTCGCTGTCAAGTGATGTCAGCCCAGAGGCGCGAGAGTTTGATCGGCTCTGCACGACGGTTGCCAACGCGTTTATCCTGCCACTAATGCGGACGTACCTGGACGAGTTCGCCAAGAGTTTTGCCTCAGAAGGGATTGTTTGCCCGATATTGATGATGACAGCTGGCGGTGGCATGTGCTCGCTCGACAGCGCCAGAAGGTTTCCAATCCGCCTGGTGGAATCCGGTCCCGCGGGGGGCGCAATTCTCGCAGCCCGAATTGCGGCGCAAGCCGGGTTGGACCGGGTCGTATCGTTCGACATGGGAGGCACCACCGCGAAACTTTGTTTGATCGACGAGGCCCGGCCCCAGACTGCTCGTCAGTTCGAAATCGCGCGGGCGGCCCGGTTCGTCAAAGGGTCCGGAATGCCGGTCCGCATTCCCGTGATCGAGATGATCGAAATCGGAGCCGGTGGCGGTTCGATCGCGGCGGTGGATCGTTTGGGGCGAATGACGGTGGGACCCCAAAGTGCGGGGTCCGAGCCAGGCCCGGTCGCATTCGGTCGCGGCGGCAACAAACCAACCGTTACCGACAGCGATATTGTTCTGGGCTATATCCAGGCGGATAGCTTTGCCGAAGGGAAGCTGCATGTCGATAGTGACGCCGCGCGGGACGCGTTGAAGCGTCACATCGGACAAAACCTCGAGATCGATCCATTGCAATCCGCGGACGGCGTCACTCGGATCGTGGATGACAACATGGCCAGCGCAGGACGTATGCACGCAGTTGAATCAGGAAAGGATCTGGGTGAGCGGACGATGATTGCTTTTGGAGGCAATGGCCCGTTGCATGCTACCCGAGTGGCCCGCGCTGCCGGCGTTAACCGCATCGTGATCCCCTCCAGCCCCGGCGTTGGGTCTGCTGTGGGATTTCTCTTCGCTCCGGTTGGTTTCGAAGTCATCCGCAGTCGATATTCCCTTCTAGATCAGATAGATATGCCGGCGATCAATGCGGTTTTTTCCGAAATGATTGCGGAGGCTCAAGCTGTCGTCGACCAAGGGGCGGCCGGTTCGATTACCTATACCCAGCGCAGCGCATTCATGCGCTATCATGGTCAGGGGCATGAGATCGAAATTCTGTTGCCGGATAGACCACTGGAAGACTTTGATGTCGAACCGCTTCGCACGGCATTTGAAACGGAGTACCGGCAACAGTTTTCACGCCCGGTGCCGGGGATGGAAATTGAAATCCTGAACTGGTCTGTTCGCGTAGCGACACCCAATCTTCCGGCTCCGCGAATACCCAAACTCAAAAAGACGAAAAATATTTCCTCATCGGATAGAAGACCAATCTATTGCGACGTTGGAGGTGGTATTGTCCAAGCCGGAGTATTTTCTCGAACTGTACTAAAGCCGGGCGACCTGATCATCGGTCCCGCCCTTGTCACCGAGCCGCAGACGACAACGCTCGTTTCGGCTGACTTTGTCGCTCAGGTTGATGCCATAGGCAATCTGGTTCTGACCCGGAAAGAAAAAGGAGCGGCCCATTGACCGACCTTTCCCCCACCCGCCTGCAGGTTATGTGGAACCGTCTTTTGGCGGTTGTCGAAGAGCAGGGTCAGACGTTGATACGGGCTGCGTTTTCACCCATCGTGCGGGAATGTGGTGACATTTCTGCCGGAATATTCGACGTTCAGGGTCGCATGCTGGCCCAGGCCGTCACCGGAACACCGGGCCATATCAACACAATGGCCGAAGCAGTAATGCATCTGCGAGAGCGATTCCCGGTTCAAAACATGAAACCGGGCGATATTTACATGACCAACGATCCCTGGTTGGCCTCGGGACACTTGAACGACTTTCTGCTGATGATGCCCGCCTTTCACAAAGGGCGGGTTGTTGGCTTTACCTCCTGCACGTCACATCTGGTCGATCTGGGCGGTCTGGGGATGGGACCGGAAGGGTCCGATATCTATGATGAAGGCCTGCTAATCCCTCCGTGCAAGCTGGTCGACCAAGGCGAACTAAACGCCTTGTTGATGGACATCGTCCGCGCCAACTCGCGGGAACCCATCGCCAATGAGGGTGATATTTATGCCCTCATCGCTTGCTGCGAAGCGGGGGTGAAGCGTTTAAAGAGCATGATGGAAGAGTTCGGTCTGGACGACCTTGATGCACTGGGGCAGCACATCATCGATACGTCCCGCCGCGGTACGCTGGAGGCCATCGCTGAGGTTCCGACTGGCGTCTATCGCAACATGCTGCGCATGGACGGATATGAGAAAGAGCTGGAGTTACACGCAACGCTCACCGTATCCGAGACTGGCATGCATGTAGATTTTGCGGGCACGTCGGGCTGTTCGAAAAAAGGGATTAATGTTCCGCTCAATTATGCCACGGCTTATACGGTTTTTGCGCTAAGATGCATCGTGGGTCCCGACATTCCTAACAATGCCGGTTCACTGGAGCCCTTCACCGTCGATGGCCCTCCGGGGTGTATCCTGAATGCGCAGCGTCCGGTGCCCGTGGCCATGCGCCATACTTTGGGACAGGTGACGCCCGATCTGGTTCTGGGTTGCCTCCATCAGGCACTGCCCGACAAGGTTCCGGCCGAAGGTGCATCGTGCATGTTCGACCTGCCCATGCGACACGCGCCCGAAGTGGCGGCCATTGGTGGGCGTGAATTTGCCATCGAACCAGTCCACAATGGCGGCACCGGCGCCCGACCACATGCCGATGGCCTGTCTGCTACTGCCTACCCATCGGGTGTCTATGGCAGCCAAGTGGAGATCACTGAAAGCGTGGCTCCGGTAACGATTTGGAAGCGCGAACTGCGACCGGATTCCGGCGGACCAGGAAAGTACCGCGGCGGTCTGGGTCAAAGGATCGAAATGACCTCGGCCAATAATGCGCCTTTTGTCGTATTTCTGTCTGTCGAGCGTTTGAAATTCCCGGCGTTGGGGCGTGAGGGCGGTTTGCCCGGTGCGCCTGGTCGAATTCGAATCGACGGACGCACGGAAGACATTTCCGGTAAGGGTGAGTTGCGCGTTGAATCCGGCGAGCGCCTGATTTTTGAAACTCCAGGCGGCGGCGGCTTCGGGCCGCCGTCGCAGCGTGACCCGAATGCACTGGCATTGGATAAGGTACGGGGGCTAGTGACCTTAGAAGGCGCAAAACATTATGGAGATGGGTTATGATTTCTCCGATGCCGCACATCGCCACAATGGCGCCATACGCCTTGGCCGATCTGGGCAAGCCGGGCACCGTGTCAATGGCACAGAACGAAAGTTCATTTCCGGTCAGCCCTGCTGCACTTGCTGCGGGACAGAGGGCGCTCTCGAACAGTCTCCTCTATCCCGATCCCGATTGGACGGAACTGCGCTCGGCAATCGCCGAAACGCATGATTTGGACCCGCAGCGCATATTGTGCGGCGCCGGCTCGATGGAACTTATTGGATGTCTGGTCCACGCTTACGTTGGACCCGGGCAAGCGCTGCTGAGCACTCAGTACGGTTATGCTTTTGTCAGGACAGCGGCCGGGCAAGCCAATGCTGAGCAAATCTTGGCTCGGGAGGTCGCGATGACTGTTTCTGTCGACGAAATCCTCGCCTCCTGTCGCCCCGGTATTAGCGTCGTTTTTTTGTGCAATCCGGGGAACCCGACCGGCACCCTGATCCCGAACGCCGAAATTCTGCGGCTGCGCCGCGCGTTGCCGCAGGATGTCTTGCTGATTGTTGATCAGGCCTATGCGGAGTTCTGCGATGTCGGGCAGCCACCTTCAGAGATTTTTGCCTTGATCGACCTCGGCAATACCGTGATCCTTCGTACATTTTCCAAGGCTTACGGTTTGGCCGGAGCACGGGTGGGGTGGGGTTACTTTCCCTCTGAAGTTGCCGAACAGGTTCGAAAGCTGTTGAATCCCAATAATGTTTCGATCGTGTCCCAAGCTATGGCCGCTGCTGCAATGCGTGACCAAGCCCAATTGTGTGAAGTCGTTTCAAACACTGCCGCGCTGCGCGACGGGTTTGCCGCGGATATGCGTGGGTTAGGGCTGAATGTGCCTCAATCCCACACCAACTTCGTCTTGGTGCAATTTGATAGCGTGGATGCTGCGCGCCGTGCGGATGCCGCTTTGCAGGACGGTGGCCTGCTGATGCGCGGCATGGGGGGTTACGGCTTGCCGAATTGTCTTCGGGCAACAATCTGCGCGCCTGAAATCATGAACCGGGTTCGAAGCGTTCTGAAAGAAGTTTTGTCATGACTGATCCCCGCACATTGGCCAAGATCGGTGTTCTGGTCCCTTTCACCAACACCAATCTGGAACCCGATCTGGAACTTATGCGTCCAGCGGGTGTCACACTGCATTTCCAGCGCCTCGGCGGCTATGACGTTGACGAGATCCCGGGAGTCGAACAGATGGCGGGGCTGGGAGCCTCGGATATCGAGCACGACCTGAGAATGATCTCGGGGGTGCGGCCTCAGGTGGTTCTGTATGGCTGCACCTCGGCTACACTGACACATGGACCGGCGTTCGATGAAGATCTGGCGGAACGGATCAAGGAAGGTTCAGGCGCAGCCTCGATGACTGCAGCCGGTTCTCTGATAGCAGCGTTGAAGGCCTTAAGTGTCAAGAAGGTTGGTTTCTCTTCGCCCTATGTCGGAGCGATTAACGATCAGGCAGTAGATTTTCTTGTGCAAAACGGAATTGAAACTGTGGCCCGCGCTGATATCGGGCGCGAGCTGGGTAACTATGGTCAAGGTGAGTTGGCACCGGACGAGGTTTTTGATCTTGCCTGCCGGGCCGACCACCCCAAGGCACAAGCAATCGTGCTGAGTTGCACTGACATGCGCTCTGTTGAGGCCATCGAGCGGATCGAAGCTGCCCTGGGCAAGCCAGTCGTAACCTCGAATCAGGCGCTGATGTTCTGCCTGATGCAGCATCTGAACCTGGCGCGACATGAACAGTTGCCGGGTCGCCTGTTCGACAGATTATGATCGGGGATGCGCTGTTTCATTTCTCTACCCGTAGCGAAAGACGTCGTCCCTGCCTTACTCCGATTGCAACGGCGTCTTGGGGTAGGGCGCGTAGTTCCGCCAGAAAATCTGCATCTGACACTCGCCTTTCTGGACAATCAAAGCCACGAAGTGCTTGAGGCGATACACGAGAGTTTGCAACTTATTCAGGCGCCTCCGTTTTCGGTGACTTTGACGGGATTGGACCAGTTTGGTTGGTCTGTGCATCTAAAGGTGCAAGAAAACCCTCGACTTGATGCACTGCATGGTCGGGTTCAGGCGGCTGTGCGCCACGCCGGCATCTTCTTGCCGCGTCGACGCTTTCGTCCACATGTCACGGTTCTACGCCTCAAACCCACGCGGTGCTTGCCGCCCTACCCTCCGGATTTAACCGGTTTGGAATATCCGGAAATGGAAGTGTCTCAGTTTGCACTCTATGCCTCGACATTGCTGCCAGATGGAGCGCGGCACGAATGTCTTGCCGAGTATCCGCTGGCGCCGGAAAACTGACGGATAGCAGGGTGGTTTAGGGCGCGTCGTAGATCAAGGCGGCCACGTCCGAGAACCGGCTGGTCGGATGAATGAGGCTCAACACGGCATCTCGAATTTCGGCAGCACGGGCGGTACCGATAGCGGAAGAGGCAAACTCCATGTACTTCTTGATCACCTCTTCGCGGCTCATCGGGGCTTCGGGGCCACCCCTTGCATGGGTGTCGCCCGACTCTAGTACCTGACCGTCGATTGTCGTGATCTGAACATCGGCCCAACGCCCCTGCGGAAACCGCTCGCTGTGGCATGTCGCTTCGGCTACCGAGATGCGCTGCATGAACCCGGCCACAACCGGGTCATTCAACCCTGCACCGCATATGTGCTCAACCCCAATCCGACCGTGGACTGCCTGAACAGCCACAGCAAAAGGCAGCGAATACTGCGCCTGACTGGTTGTGTCTGGCAACTCGGAATAAAGACAGGCAGCTTGATGGAAGCTGTTGATATGCAGCCCGGCGATCTGCTCGTGAGCCAGATCATGCTCGATCATCAAAGCGCGGGTGGCGTCAATGGCGGCGTGAGCCCAACGGCAAATCGGGTAGGGCTTCACATATTGATGTTCCATCTGCCAAAACTGCCCCAGATCGGCCCAATAAAGTGCGGCACGTTCTTCTTCGATTGTAATCGCCGGCGCACCGGTAAACCCGCGCTCGGCTAGGATTGCCGCTGACATCCCAACCATTGCGCCCCATCCTGAACCGTCATGCAGCATGGTGGGGTTGGCGATCTCGCGCATCATCTGGCTGCGCGGACCGTGGTACTCAGCGATACCCAACCCCTGTCTCAGCTGATCCACAGTATGCCCCCTCAGGCGCGCGGCCATCGCGGCCACACCCAACGCATTCCACGCGCCCGAGGTGTGATAGTCGCTGACCGTAGCATGCAAGGCCATACCCGCCCGACCCGCGATTTCGTACCCCACGATTATTGCCGCCAAAGCCTCGGGACCCAAAAGGTCGGGACAGCGCTCGGCCAATGCTGCAAGCGCGGGGATCACAACGACCCCGATATGACCCTTGGTCGGATTGTATCCGTCATGCCCGTCGAGATTGTCGGTCTGAGTCGCAGCAGCGTATGCAGCGCCCGCCATACTGACGCGACGACCATCAAAAGGCATTCGAGCGCTGAATGCGGCGTCCGTTGAAGCATATAAAAGCGCCGCAGTATCCCGTGCGATCAACCCAGCCTCCATCGGGCCGGAAGCGATCAGAATACCCAAGGTGTCCAAAGCCATCAACGCGGCTGCGTCCCGCGCGTTTTCCGGCATGTCTTCAGGGCGGCAACTCAGTACGAAATCGGCAACTTTGGAAAAAGTGTCGGTCATGTCAGCCTCTCAGGCGTGAGCCGGCGGGGTCAAAGATTGGTTCACTCAGGATTTTGGCCTTGTGCGGTTTGCCAAGAATGAAAATCTTGACTGAATCTCCTGGCCCAGCAACGGACGGGTTGGAATACCCTATAGCCAGAGATTTTCCGACCGAATAGCCGTAGGCGCCCGACGTTACCCGACCGACGGGCCGACCATCTTGAGTAAAGATCGGCTCGCCGCCAGTTGCGTCTGCATTGTGCTCCGCCTCGACCTCGAAGATCGATAGCACCTCACGTGGGGCGTTGTCCTTGACTGCCATATAGGCGTTCTTGTGCAGAAAGTCCTTGTCCAGCTTAATCAGCCCAGACAGCCCGACTTCTTGTGGCCAGTACTCCTGAGAATACTCACGCCCCCACGAGCCATAGCCCTTTTCGATCCGCAAGCTTCCCAGAGCCCGGCCACCAACCGGACCGCCGCCAAACTCTTTCGCGGCTTCCAAAAGTGCCGAATAGAGTCTTATCTGGTCCTCATCGCTGCAGTGTAACTCCCACCCCAGATCACCGGTAAAGCTTACCCGGATCGCAAGACAGGTTACGCCGGCTACCTCGATGGTCTGCGATCGCATGAACCGGAAGGCCTCGTTCGACAGATCTGCATTGGTCAGCCGTTGCAACAGGTCGCGTGATTTCGGGCCAGCTACGTTAAAGCCCGCAATCCGGTTTGTGGCGACCTCGAATGTGGTATCGTCGGGCAAGGGCACCATGTTGAAGAAGCGTTGATGATAGCGTTCAGCCATACCCGAGCCGACCATCATGTATTCGTCTTCCTCCACCTTGGTGATGGTAAAATCTCCTGCCACACCACCGCGCACCGAGATCAGAGGTGTCAGGCAAGACCTACCAATTTCCGTTGGTACGCGATTGGCGACCAGACGATCCAGCCAATCATGTGCTCCCGGCCCTTTAACGACGTAATTGGCGAAGTTCGAGATATCGATCACGCCAACGCTTTCGCGCAGCATGTTTACTTCTCGACCCACCGGCTCCCACCAGTTCTGGCGGGTAAAACCGTTGGTTTCGATTGTTCCGGGCTGATCGGCGAACCAAAGCGGATGTTCCCAGCCACAGTTCAGGCCAAAGACACACCCCATCTCCTTTTGCAGTTCATACGCCGGACGCACACGAGCCGGGCGACCCGCGCTGCGTTCCTCGTTCGGGAAATGGATGGCGAAGCGGTGGGTATAAACATCCTCCACTCGTGCCTTGGTGAACTTCTTGTCTGCCCAGTCGCCAAAGCGGGCCAGATCCCAAGCAAACATGTCATATTGCGGTTCGCCCTCGATCATCCATTGAGCGGCCAGCAGACCCAGGCCGCCCGACTGCGAAAAGCCAGGGATGATGCCGGTACAGCAGAAGTAATTCTTCAGTTCCGGGACCGGGCCCCAGATCGCGCTCGAATCTGGAGACCAGATCATCGGGCCGTTGATCACCCGCTTGACGCCAGCGGTGGCGGCAACCGGGACACGCTCGGTCGCGCGGATCACGTTTTCCATGATCCTGTCCAAATCATCTGGAAACAGGTCATGCGCAAAGTCCAGTGGCGTGCCGTTTTCGGCCCAGAACCGCATGTCTTTCTCATAGGCCCCGATCAGCAACCCATTACCTTCCTGGCGGAAGTAGTACTCGCCATCCCGGTCGGCGATCGAGGGCAGACGGCGGCCCAGATTGGCAACTTCGTCAATCGCCTCGGTCACGAAATACTGGTGCTCAGTCGGTTGCAGAGGCAGTTCGATCCCGGCCATCGCGGCCACTTCGCGACCCCAAAGGCCGCCGGCATTCACCACCCACAGCGTGTGGATGTCGCCTTTTTCTGTGCGCACGATCCAAGAACCATCAGGTTGTTGTTCGGTGCCGATAACCGGGCAGAACCGCTCGATCGTAGCACCCATCTTCCGGGCGCCTGCGGCGTAGGCCATGGTTACACCGGACGGGTCCACATTGCCGCCATCGGGTTCGTACATGATGCAACGAATGTCTTCGAACTGAGCCAGCGGATGAAGCTCCATAGCCTGTTCGCGGCTGACTTCGTAGAAGTTCAAGCCATAGAACTTCGCCTTGGCTTCCTGCAGGCGCAGCTGGTGTTCGCGGTTTTCGGTCTGTGCCAGATAAAGTGAGCCAGGTTGAAAAACTCCGCAACCCTGTCCGGTTTCCTTTTCCAGTTCCTTGTACAGGTTCATCGTATAGTGCTGGATACGGGTGACGTTATTGTTATCGTGCAGCCCGTGGATGTTCGCCGCCGCGTGCCAGGTCGATCCGCTGGTCAGCTCGTCCCGTTCCAGCAGGACGACGTCTGTCCAGCCGAGCTTTGCAAGGTGATACAGGATCGAACAGCCGACCAAGCCACCTCCTATTACGACCGCTTGGGCGTGGGTTCTCATGGGGCTTTACTCCTGAATCCTGAACGATGTCAGACCATCGCAATTTTCAGGGAGTCAGCCACAGTTGCAACCCGGCGTATGCTCTGATCCCGACATCCAAGGTCGGGATCAGAGCAGGTTTTCCTGAAATTGGTTTTATCTACTTGAAAAATCTTGGATGTCAGTAAGGTGCTTCGACATTGTTCATCGATACATAGACAGATTTCATTTCGCTGAAGTGGTTTATTGCCAGTTTCGAGTTCTCGCGTCCCACGCCGGACATCTTTGACCCGCCAAAAGGCGCTTCGACGGGGGCAAGATTGTAGGTGTTGATGTAGCAGGTACCGGCCTCGAATCCGGCAGCTACTCTGTGCGCGCGGGACAGATCGTTGGTGAAGACGCCGGCAGCCAAACCGAATTCGGTGTCATTGGCGCGGATCATGACCTCTTCTTCGGTGTCAAAATCTAGCACTGACATGACCGGGCCAAATATCTCTTCGCGCGCGATGGTCATGTCGTCGGTCACGTCGGAGAACACGGTGGGTAGTACATAAAAACCTTCGCCTTCAACCCGCGCACCACCATAGACCAGCCGCGCGCCTTCAGCCTTGCCTTTTTCGATGTAGCTCAACGCGACGTTCATTTGGTTTTCGCTGACCATCGGGCCGAAATTGGTTTCCTCATCCAGAGGATCACCAATTTTCGCGTTTGCCAACCGCTCGGACAAACGCGTCAGAAACTCTTCCTTGATGCTCTTGTGCACAAACACCCGGGTTCCGTTGGAACAAACCTGCCCAGAGGAATAGAAATTGCCCAAAATGGCGCCTGACACTGCGTTTTCGATATCGGCGTCGTCGAATATAATCATCGGAGATTTGCCGCCCAGTTCCATGGTGACATGTTTCATTCCGCCCGCAGCGGCGGCATAAACCTTGCGGCCCGTGGGTACCGAACCGGTCAGCGAGACCTTGGCCACGCGCGGGTCGGTCACAAGGCTTGCGCCCACATCGCCATAGCCTTGTACCACGTTGTAGATTCCCTTGGGGGCGCCAGCCTCGATCAGGATCTCGGCCACTTTCAATGCGGACAGCGGCGTTGTTTCAGAAGGCTTGAACACCATCGTATTTCCGCAGGCCAATGCCGGGGCCCCTTTCCAGCAGGCGATCTGTGTGGGATAATTCCATGCGCCGATGCCGACACAAACCCCCAATGCTTTGCGGATCGTATAGACGAAATCGCCGCCACCCAGCGAGATGTGCTCTCCGGTTAACGATGCGGCCAGACCGCCGAAATATTCCAACGCATCCGCACCGCTGGTCGCGTCGGCCACCAATGTTTCCTGCAGTGGTTTTCCGGTGTCGTGGGTTTCGATGGTCGACAATTCGCGATTGCGCTCACGCATGATGTCAGCAGCGCGGCGCAACACACGTCCGCGTTCGGTTCCGCTCATGGCTTCCCAGGAGGTTTGAGCGTTTTTTGCGCTGGTCAATGCTATGTCGGTGATGGCGGGTGTTGCTGAATGCAGCCGCGCTATGACTTCGCCTGTCGCTGGATAGACGACGTCTATCGGTGCACCATCCACGTCCTCGACGTATTCGCCGTCGATAAAGTGGCTGGCCTTGGGCTGGAATTTCATGCCGTATCCTT
Source organism: Ruegeria sp. YKSF57 (assembly GCF_059612585.1). Lineage (NCBI taxonomy): Bacteria > Pseudomonadati > Pseudomonadota > Alphaproteobacteria > Rhodobacterales > Roseobacteraceae > Ruegeria > Ruegeria sp. YKSF57. The sequence goes on from NZ_JBXWQW010000045.1 coordinate 15,641, forward strand.
CTCGCGAATTTGCACCAACCGCGCATAGTTGCGGGTCTGTTTCCATTGCACTATCGGTTGTTGATCCGTCAGTCAATAAACGTGCGACCTGTGTTTTCGGCAGCCAGGAAAATCAGCGCCCTTGAAAAATCCCCATTAATGTTCTATATATGTTCTCATCGTGGCTGAGGATATTCTGATGACCCACCCGTTGCAAAGATCGGCCCTGAATGGCCCCGGAAACGACTATCACCTGTTGCCTGTGACAGATAAGCAGATGCGGTACGCTCGCGCGATCGCAGAGAAATCTGCATTGGAAATTCCGGTAGAGGCGCAGCGCGACCGGCGGTCGCTATCAGACTGGATATCGGCCCACAAACCGCGCGGCACATCACCCTTTGACAACTATCCGACCGGAAAACAGGTAGCCTTTGCGGAGCGTATCGCAAGGGCCAAGCATCGCCATGTCCCGTCAGAGTGCTTTCGTGACAAGGCAGCTATTGCAGCATGGATCGAGCGAAACCGATGAGTGCGCTCAGGTTTGACGCGCCCGCCCGTAAAGGGCGACCGCTGCGGCGACGAATAACCCCAGCAACACGTAACCGGTTATTGCTTCAGCAACGGCAATGGCCCGGCACAATCCACCCGGATGCAGGTCACCGAACCCGACGGTCGTGAACGTCACATACGAAAAATACAGAACATCGCTGGGCTGCTTGGCACCGATCACGCACAAATCGGTATAGCCAAAAGATCCGTAGGCGGCGGCGAAAAGGAACGGAACGACCTGAATGAAAGATACAGCCATCAGCAAAAGCTGATGCTTGGCTTTGTCGATGCGAGTTGCGTGAATCCAGATTTGTGACAACAGCCAGACAGCAAGTACGAAAGTTGCCACTGTTCCTATGGTATCGCCTGCGGTTTCGGGACTGAGCCGCGACAGAAAGAAAAAGGCCAGGCTGCTGACGACAACCAGCCCGAATGCCCCTAGCAATGTGGGCCACCATTCCTTCAATCGGAACGCGATCCGCGCCATTTCACCGCTCCTGTTGTACTAGCTTATGTCTTTACGCGCGCTCAAAGCCGCATTGATGGTGCCATCATCGAGATAGTCGAGTTCGCCGCCTATCGGCACACCCTGCGCCAATGAAGTCAGGCGCACCTGCCCCTGTAGTTGGTCGGCGATGTAATGGGCGGTTGTTTGGCCGTCGACTGTTGCGTTCAAAGCAAGAATGATTTCGGTAATCCCTTCGGTGACAACCCGATTTCTGAGACGGGGAATGCGGAGTTCATCGGGGCCTACGCCATCCAGCGCAGACAGAGTTCCACCCAGCACGTGATACCGCCCCTTGAACACGCCTGCCCGCTCCATTGCCCAGAGATCCGCGACATCTTCGACGACGCAAAGTTCACCCGAAGCGCGATCTTCATCCTCGCAGATGTCGCAGATATCCGAGGTGCCGACATTGCCGCAGTTGAGACACTCTCGAGCTGAGACGGCGACGGCATGCACGGCGTCAGACAATGGCGTCAGCAGCAATGCGCGTTTCCTGATTAAATGCAGAACCGCGCGTCGGGCTGATCGCGGTCCGAGGCCGGGCAGCTTGGCCATCAGTTCGATCAGATTGTCGATATCGCGGTTGGAACTCACCCATGCGCCTCATTTTTATCGGGGCACAGGTAGCCCCAATCATCTGCCGTGCAGGTGCTATTATCAGAACGGTAGCTTGATGTCTTTGGGAAGCCCCAAGCTTTCGGTTAGTCTGGCCATCTCTTCCTGAGCTTTCTCGGCAGCTTTGGCCTGGGCGTCCTTGATAGCGGCCAGGATCAGGTCTTCAACCACCTCTTTGTCGTCACCGTTGAAGATCGACGGATCGATATCGAGAGCCATGAGATCGCCCTTGGCTGAGGCCGTCGCCTTGACCAGCCCGGCGCCCGATTCGCCAATGACCAAAACGTTGTGCAGATCTTCCTGCATCTGGGTCATCTTGGTCTGAAGCTCTTGAGCTGACTTCATCATCTTGGCCATGTCGCCAAGCCCGCCAAGTCCTTTAAGCATGGTTCTTTCTCCTGCATTTCGGTTTGACGCCTAGATACGGGTGCAAACTGGTTGGCACAAGGGGCACGCGTTCCCATCCGTCGTTTCAGTTTTCGCCGAGACAACTCCTTCGGTTGGGCCGGGCATCGTGGAGGCATCCCCGTGCGACGTGGGTGAGACAGGTCAGATCACACGGACATCATCTAGCCCGTCTTTAGACGTGACTGAGCAGCAGATCGAGCGAAGGGATCGAGGATGTTCATAGTCCCATGGACGACCTCGATGCACTGTTGCCCGTTCATCCCAAATCAGCACATCACCCACCGACCACTGGTGGGAATACACGTATTCGGGGCGTGTGCAAAACGTCATCGCCTCTGCAAGTATTTCCTGGCTTTCTCCATGGCCCAACCCCTCGATGGCAAAAGCGTGCGAGGCAATGAACAAGGCCTCATCGCCGGTTGTTGGATTGGGCCAGATCGCGCGCCACGGGCGATCGGGCCAGCGGGTCATTCGAGACAATGCGGCGAGTTCGGAAGAGATCTGGGCGCGGGAGTGAGACAACCGATGCCATATGATCGCATTTTTTAGTTTCGATTTAAGGGTTTCAGGCATGTCCGCCCACGCTGCCCGCGTCGAGGCAATTTCTGTCTCTCCACCCGAAGGGGGAACAACACGCGCAGTCAGAATGTTGACCAGCGCAGGAGTGGGCAAGAAAGTGCTATCCGTGTGCCAGAGCATATTGGCTTGCAGGTCAAGCAGCCGCAGATCATCGCGCGACCGTAGTCCATCGGAAGTCTGGTTGGAAAGCTCCGAAACTTGGAATTCGACATCGCGTCCCGCCGCCATCGCCTCACGGTTTTCGAGCGGGCCGAACAACTCGCCCAACCGAATGTGATCGGCATCCGTCAGGGATTGGTTGCGGAACAAAAGCGCGGAATGAGTTTCGAACATTTGCCGGATTCGCGGGTAATGCGATTCCGCAGTCACGTCGCGCAGATCAACGTCGTGAATAATTAATCCGAAACGGGAGTGCAGAGGGTCAGTTCGCATGCCAGGCTCCTGTCAGACAACTCCCGGAACCGTGTGAGATTGCAATCGACCCTTCAAGCGTATTTGCGACATTTGTAGCGGCACGCGTCTGCAAGGTCACTATTCTTCTTCGAACGGATCCCATTCGTCTTCGACTTCGGGAAGTGCCTCGGCTTCGACCAGCGCTGCTCGTTGTTCGGGGGTTGTGATGCGGGTGATGCTGGCCTTGGGGAACTGTGCGATCACGGCCTGCACCAACGGATGCGCACTGGCTTCATTTTTCAGGGCGATCTCGACGGCATCGCGAATTTCCGAAATCGTCTGTGCCTCGCCATTCGAGACGATCGAAACAGCCCAACGATTGCCCGTCCAGCGTTGCAGGCTTGCGCCCAGCCTCTGGGCCAGATCGTTGGGCGCTTTGTCGGACGGGGTAAACTCAATACGCCCCGGTTGATAAGCAACAAGGCGAATCCCGTCCTCAACATCGACCAGCAACTTGCCGTCACGATTGGAGCGGATCAGTTCGACCACGTGTTCGAATGTTGGGTATCGCCCCAAAGCGGCTTGCAGGTCCTGCGCGAGGGCTGCAACTGGCGCACCGCTGTTGTGACGCCGAGCGGACTGGTTGCCTGGCGCATAAGATGCTGTTGACTGTGCGGTCGACGTACTCCCGCCTGACAAGGGAACTCCTCCACCCGGGCCGTTCGGTGCCGGTGGCGCAGGCGCATCCTGCAGTCGCTTGATCAGTTCTTCCGGGCTGGGTAGATCGGCGACATGAGTCAGACGAATGATCGCCATCTCGGCGGCCATCATGGAATTAGGCGCACCAGAAACTTCCTCCAGCGCCTTCAGCAGCATCTGCCACATCCGCGTCAAAACGCGCATAGGCAGCGCCTGTGCCATTTGTATCCCTCGCGCGCGTTCGTCGGGCGAAACGGTCGGGTCTTCTGCTGCATCAGGCGTGATTTTGACAACAGAAACCCAATGGGTGATCTCGGCCAGATCTCGCAACACTGCCAATGGATCGGCGCCTTCGGCATATTGCGCACCCAGTTCGGTCAATGCCCCCGCCGCATCGCCCCGCAGGATCATGTCCATCAGGTCCAGAACCCGACCCCGGTCCGCCAGCCCCAACATTGCACGTACCTGATCCGCAGAGGTCTCCCCGGCGCCATGCGAGATCGCCTGATCCAGAAGCGAGGTCGCATCCCGGGCCGAACCTTCAGCTGCGCGGGTGATCAGAGCCAGTGCGTCGCCAGCGATCTGAGCTCCCTCCGATTCGGCGATCATGCGTAGCAGGCCGATCATATCTTCGGGTTCGATCCGACGCAGATCAAAGCGCTGGCAACGAGACAGAACTGTGACCGGAACCTTGCGAATTTCAGTTGTCGCGAAAATGAATTTCACGTGCGCCGGAGGTTCTTCAAGCGTCTTCAGCAGCGCGTTGAACGCGCTGGTCGACAACATGTGAACCTCGTCGATAATGTAAATCTTATACCGCGCGCTGGCAGCGCGGTAGCGGACGCTGTCGATGATCTCGCGAATGTCGCCAACACCGGTCCGGCTTGCTGCATCCATCTCCATCACGTCTACATGACGGCCTTCCATGATCGCAACGCAATGCTCGCACTGACCGCAAGGTTCAGTTGTCGGCTTTCCGTTTCCATCCGGCCCGATGCAGTTCATGCCCTTGGCGATGATCCGTGCGGTAGTGGTTTTACCCGTCCCGCGAATGCCGGTCATGATAAAAGCCTGCGCAATCCGGTCTGCTTCAAAGGCGTTTCTTAGTGTCCGCACCATCGAATCCTGACCGACCAGATCGGCAAAGGTTTCGGGGCGATATTTTCGGGCAAGAACCTGATAGGGTGCGGGTGCGGTGTCGGTCATGTCTGCTCTGCCGGATTCGTCTTAAAACCGCAGCGTAGTGTGCCGCGATGCCCGCGTCCACAGCAGCAGGTCCGATTTTGGTTTGGATTGCTTGCAAGCCGGGGTAAAACACTCAGGCATCGATTGGAGAATGCAGATTTCAGCGTGTTGGTTGTGTGGGAGCTAATCGTGTCACAACTGGTGATATTTGGGCTGCAGGTGGGCGGAGGCACATTGGCTATCTGCCAGATGCCGGGCCGGAGCGGAGACTATCCTTCTGACCTCGACACCATTGCCGACTGGAAACCGGGCCTAGTGATTTCGATGACGACAGAGGTCGAAATGATCCAAGACGGCGCGCGCAGTTTCGGCTTGGATATTCAGGCGCGCGCCTGCCGATGGGTCCATTTGCCGATCGAAGATTTTGGTATCCCGCCCAGTCATGTCCAGGCGAAATGGGCCGAGACCAGTGCGTCTGCGCGGCAGGCACTTGCGGGCGGTGGTCGGATTTTGATCCACTGTCGTGGCGGTTGCGGAAGATCGGGAATGGCTGCGCTGAGGTTGATGGTCGAATGTGGTGAACGACCTTCGGATGCGCTGAAACGGCTACGCGCCATTCGCCCCTGCGCCGTCGAAACCGAACCCCAAATGGATTGGGCGCTGAAAGGGCAGATGGTGGCAGACCGGCCCTGAGGCCGGGCTGAGGGCTATTTTTTGCGTTGGCGTTCTTTCAAAGTGGCGCGTGGCAGGCGGTTTCTGCCGCCCGGTTGCCCTGCGGAACTGCTTCGAGGAACGCGCAGGGCATCTGCTTGATCCAACCCGAGGGAAAAACGGTCCGAGAAGAGTTCAATAGAGCGTCTTCAATCTGGTTCAGGCGTTCGCTATCCGCCTCGTCATTCACACCGCAGAATACTCGAATGCGAGAATGATCGGCGCGGAATCTGGCATCGCACCCAGTGGCACAATGTTCAAGTGCGCAGCTTCCGTCGATCTCGAAGTCATCTGCAGTCAATGGCTTTGCCGCAGATATCGCCTGTGCCAGTTTTTTACCCATTTGCGCCAATGCCGGGCAGGGTTTACCGGTTTTCTGGCACACTGTTGCCGTGAACAGGTGCTTGTCGGTTTTCCAAATCATGTCGCGCCCTCCGCGCTGGTGACGAGGACAACGGACGGGAAGGACAGCAAGCAGCTATCGGACCCTGTCCCGGACACCCCGCCCGAGTTCGAGTTTCAGTTCCGATGGCAGGTCTCCTGACTTGCGGGTCGCTGCTTTGCCGACCTTCCCAGCCCTTGGACCAGTGGCATTTCGGCTTCGCTCGCCGCCTACAGTTGCGGGGGCAGTCGCGGAATTGGTTCTGGAAGAACCGTACCGTGTTCCCTTTTCATTCCAACCGTGAACGCGGCCGGAAACCATCGCCTAATCGCTAGCGGGCGCACAATTTTGGGTCAAGACGAATCCTGCGGTTCAAGCACCTTTGTCGCGCCGGGCGGGTTTACTGAATTTGTTTAGACGTCGACATCTTGCTCAAGCGGCAAGGCACGTTTCTTAGGGTCTCCGAAGATCGCCTTGCCCGGGCCAACTGCCACCCGCCCTGGAGCAGTATGAACACAGTATCTGCCGCGAATTCTGGCTCGGCCACTCCAAGTCGCCTTGCGTGATGTGCGACTTCGGTTATCCAACCCTCGTACAAGTGATAGGCATGGTTGCGGAATATATTGTTGTCCGGCCCTTCGAACAAAGTAGCGGAAATCGGGCAGGTATCCCACTGACCTGATTTGTCGAAAAGTTTCGCTATCTTGTTGCAAAGAGTTGTGGCCCCGGACTGGAAATCTTCCGCAGGCTCAAATGACGCGGCAATAAGACCAAGCATCGCATCGGACGCCCAAGTAGCGGCCGCAAGCGCCAGATCGGCCTTTCCATTCGGGAAATGGTGATACAGCGATCCTTTGGGTGCGTCAGCCACGGAAAGAACTTCGTTCAGCCCGACCCCGTGATAGCCCGACCTCTGGAAAAGGTCGGCCGCAGCCCGAATCAGGCGCTCTTTTGTTGGCAAAGGACGTTCAGTCATTTGCGTGGATTATTGACAGCACTGGACCAATTGGTCCAGAGATCAGGACTAGACCGACCGGTCTAGGGGGCGCGGAGTTAAATATGCAGGACCAGGTGTCAGCTGAAGACCTTCTTATTCACTCGGGCGACTACCAACTGTCTGCCCGCCTCTTTCATGCGAAAGAAAAGCCAGAAGTTACGGTCGTGCTCAATGGGGCGACCGGTGTTCCGAGGGACTACTACAGACATTTCGCATCGTGGCTGGCCTTAGAACGCGGAATTGCTTGTCTGACGTACGATTACCGGGATTTCGGCCACTCTTTGACCGGCAACCTAAAGAAATCCAAGTCATCCATGACCGATTGGGCATTGGTCGACATGCCCGCGGCTCGGACGGAAATGCGTCGTCGGTTCCCAAATTCAAAGCTTTGGGTCATCGGGCATTCGATTGGCGGGATGCTCGGTCCTTTGCAGCCTGGCATCGAAGAAATCGACAGAATGATCTGTGTCTGTTCAGGGCTGGTACAACATCGCGATCACCCTTGGCCTTATCAAGCGCTCGCCAGAATGTTTTGGTTCGGGCATGTTCCGCTGCTGGTTAAGAGTTTGGGGTATTTGCCTGGGCGTCTTGTTGGGTTCGGAGCAGATCTACCTGCTCCGGTCTATTGGCAATGGCGAAAATGGTGCATATCCGCAAAAAGCTATCTGCCTGATGCCGGAACGACCTTACCGAAACCCGACTGGAAAAGAAGTGGCGCATCAGTGGATATGATTGCGTTTTCGGACGATCAGGTGATCCCGCCCAAATGCGTTTGGCGATTGGCCGAACTTTATGGGCAAGATGCGCGACGGCGTGAATTGACGCCTCAGGATTTTGGAGTGAAGCAAATTGGCCATCTGGGCGCGTTTGCGCGTAAGAATGCCGTTGTGTGGCCCGCACTCATCGCCGATTAGGTTGGTCTACGCTAGATGATTAGTGGGAAAGTGAGAGGTTGGACATCGACCCAAGCGGGACTCGTTGTGGCTGCTTCCTTCCGGACCTGACCAGGTTGGCGAGGCGCTCGCCCGCGCCAACCTCTCGTTGCTCGATATAGGCAAGATGACTGGCGATGACAACCCGTCACAAGGATAGGCGTAGCCGCAGGAAACCTTCGGGATCGATGCCCAGAACAACCGGGTGGTATCCTGAAAGGTCATCCAGATAGCGCAAGGCATCGGGACCGGTCTGCAGAACGACCGAGGTCTTGCGCGTCTTGACGAAACGCCACGGATGCGGAGTCGCTTGCAGCGGATCAGATGGAAGACTCCCCTCAACATAGTCCTTCAAGATGTGCTGAATGCGTAGGCGAGGAATACTGATGATTTTAGCGTTCTCCAAAGCTGAAAAATGCCCCCCCCCATTGGCGCGATAGTTATTCAGTGCCACGACGAAAAGCTGCTGATCCCCGATGGGATCTCCCTTCCAAGTGAGGTTTCCAATGCGTCGGTTGCCTGTTTCAACCAGACTGCCATCCGCATGAAACCGAGGCGGGCAAGTCAGATCTATAGTGTATTCAACACCATGGATAACATCGAAATTATGGCCTGCTCGAAGAGGGTTGAGCAACGGGGTATCTTGGCTATTTTCAGTGACCTGGTTAAACAGACATGCCGACATTTCTAGCCAATCGCGCAATTGTGCGCCGTTAACGACAACAGCGCGCAATTCGTTGGGAAAGACGTGAAGGTCGGCAATGTGACGCATCGAAACTTCACCAGCGGGAACCTCCGTATAGAAACGCGGCCCGGAACGCCCTCCGAATTTCGTGGGTGTGGCCGCTGACAATGTCGGTAGTGATCCTTCAGGCAAACCGGCAAGAAAGGGACGCAGTGCGGCTGCTTGAGCTGCGGCGACAAGCGAAAGCCCCCTATCCGGTGCACAAAAGGAAAAATAGCTATGCATCGATTGGCTGACATGTCCGACGGGCTGTTTCATCCGCTTTAGTGTTTCGGCATGTCCACATTCGAATATTCGTGCCAACTTGGGATCTTCTTCGACGGTCGATTGGGCACAACCATCGTTGCCTCTGTTGCAGATCGGGCGAAGTTCGACAGAATGCCCTGCAATTTTCCAACTGTTGGCCTCATGGGCAAACGCCAGATCGATCACGCCCAAATGCGATCCTGACGATCCCGGCATGACGACAGGTTTGCCATGAACTAGGCCCTTGTCGCCTACAACATGTGCTAATCCATCATGGTCGGCTCCGGGGATAGTCAGATGCGTGTGGCCTGCAACTATTGCATCGAGGCCTTCGATCGACGCCAGCGGAACTACTGCATTCTCCATTTGTGCTTCCACAACAGCTCCAGCTAGACCCGAATGTGCCAGTGCAATAACCAGCTCACATCCTTTATCCTTCAAGTCGCTAACGGCTGTAGCAGCAGTCTCCAGAATGTCAGTCGAAGTCACCCTGCCTGCAAGCTGGTGTGCCTCCCAATCCGTGGTTTGTGGCGGCAGAACCGAAAAGACACCGACAGTCAAAGTGCAGGTTTCAGACCCGACCGCAAATCGCTGACGAATGATAGCCGATGCCTCCCACGGTTGATTACCCTCAACGCAATGCAGATTGCTACATATGGCAGGACATGGCGCGTGAGCCAGAATACCGCTCAGGCAGTCTAAGCCAAAGTTGAAGTCATGATTGCCAAGCCCGATCGCATCATATCCCAAATGCTTGAACGCAAGCATCAGCGGGTGGGCGACGTCGTTCTGATCGGCGGCAAAATCGCCATAAGGCGTGCCTTGCATGGAGTCACCATTGTCGAATAGCAAGACGCGCGCACCCATTTGTTCGGCCTCCGCTCGGGCTGCCTTGATCAGGCTCGCGGTTCGTGTCAGCCCGACAGAGGGTTCCGGTCGATCCGAGTAATAGTCATATCCCATAAGATTCATGTGCAGATCCGAGGTCGCAAGAATTCTCAGGCGAACTGGCGGCAATGTGCTGGGATTGATCTGTGCCTCTGAGTTCAATGAATGTCCTGCCGTCGGAAATGGAGTGTTTGTTGTCTACATGACCCTTGCTTCTTAACAGTTTGAAAAAACGGCAAATTGAAGCGGGATTTGAGAAAAGTTTGTGGTTTCGTCGCGTGTAATCATTTCCTCTCTGATTGGCAGGGCCATTGCGTTGATCGAACAACCGTGGCAGCCCTTTGAAAAACAAAGGACAAAGAATGAAACGGGCAGAGCAGGTCACTTTTGGCGGATCGGGATTGAATCGCAGCGCCCACATTCGCGGCGACAACAACGCTTTGGCGCATGCAAAGGGTCATTCCGAGGCACTCTGCCTGCTGCTTTGGCGCGGAAAGATACTTGTTCAGGGTGAGCGGTTGGATCGATTGGCGACAGTCACGATGTCTCACAGGCTGATCCAATCCGAACCGGGAGATATCATGGAGTCCCCCGTTTTCCTCGGTTTATCCGAAGCAGGCGCACCGGTATTTGCCACGGACATCACCAGTTGGCAGGCCGAAGACCATGATCTTTCCGGCGTCGGCGCCTTTGTCGACCGAAGCGAGCAGCAGCATCCGGACTTACCCACCGGTTATGTATTTGCAGAGTTGCGTCGGGTCATGACGCGCCTCAACCCCCGTGACGCCGAACTGGCGGCGACGGCCAAGGCAGTCATTGGCTGGCACGAAACCCATGGCTTCTGCGCCCGTTGCGGTGCCAGAAGCGAGGTGTCTCAGGCGGGATGGCAGCGAAGTTGCCCTGGGTGCGGCGGCCAGCATTTCCCACGCACGGATCCTGTAGTCATAATGTTGATTACGCACGGGGATGCCGTGTTGATGGGCAGGTCGCCAGGTTGGCCTGAAGGGATGTACTCCTTGCTGGCAGGATTTGTTGAGCCTGGCGAGACTCTGGAATCGGCCGTGCGTCGCGAGGTTTTCGAAGAGGCAGGCGTTACGGTCGGGCGGGTTCAATATCTGGCCAGTCAGCCCTGGCCTTTTCCTGCATCTTTGATGCTCGGCTGCTCGGGCGAGGCCCTTTCACGGGATTTAAACATTGATCCGGTTGAAATCGAAGATGCGCTTTGGATCGGAAAGGCTGAGATGATGCAGGCTTTCGCGGGTGAACATCCAACCCTTCTGCCCGCACGCAAAGGCGCGATTGCGCATTTTTTGTTGGAGAACTGGCTTGCGGACACGCTGGATTAAGTTGAAACACGGAACCCAGATCAGATTTCGAGGGGCGAAATGAAATTCACTGGAAAGGAAGATATCGAGGCACCTATTGAAGAGGTGTTCCGGATGGTTTCCGATTACGACCGGTTCGAACGCCTCGCGATCCGACGCGGGATCGAAGTGAAGCGAAAACTTGCGGCAGGGCCTGTATCTGAAGGGTTGGCATGGGATACCGTGTTTCAGATGCGCGGAAAGGCCCGTCACGTGCAGATCGTCCTCGGAAAATTTCAAGAGCCGACACTGATGCGCTTTGAGGCGTCCGGCAAGGGAATGAACGGACATACCCAAGTTGAGCTCGTGGCTCTGTCGCCGGTGCGGACAAGGATATTGGTCGAGATCGAATTTGTGGCAACAACGCTGCCCGCACGACTGTTGCTACAATCGCTCAAGCTTGGGAAGTCGCGTCTGAAACGGCAGTTGCACCTTCGGCTGGCAGAGTTTGCAAGCAGCTTGGAGCAACGACATTCGCAATCGGGGTGACGCCGGCGATGCCCGATTGTCAGCCTAACTTCGGGGCCGCGCAGCTGGGTAGACACCCAGAATTTCCACGTTTGTTGTAAAATGGTTCAGTTCGTCCATAGCCAGTTGGACATTCCGATCCTCCGGATGTCCGACGATATCGGCATAGAACTGCGTTGCTGTGAATGACCCGTCGACCATATAGCTTTCCAGCTTGACCATGTTCACCCCGTTGGTGGCGAAACCACCCATGGCTTTGTACAGCGCCGCGGGAATGTTGCGCACCTGAAAAACGAAGCTGGTGATCATACCGTGCTCGCCCCTGCGTGATTCGTCGATCGTGCGGGACATGACAAGGAATCGGGTGGTGTTGTCGCCATGATCCTCGATATGTCGAGCCAGAACATTCAGCCCATAGATTTCGCCAGCCAGTTCACTCGCCAGTGCCGCATGGCTTTTGTCACCGCGTTCCGCAACCTCACGTGCGGCGCGGGCATTGTCGGGGCTAACGCGCCCGCGGATGTTGTATTCGCGAAGAAACCCCTGGCACTGTGGCAACAACACGAGGTGCGAATGCGCCTCGGCAACATCTTCCAGACTAGCACCTGGTACACCCAAAAGATTGATATGCACGCGCACGAACGCCTCGTCGATGATATGCAATCCACTATGCGGAAGCAGTCGGTGAATGTCGGCCACGCGCCCATAAGTCGAGTTCTCTACCGGCAGCATCGCGAGTTCCGCCTCGCCCGACCGAACCGCCTCGATCACATCTTCGAACGTGCGGCAGGGAAGGGCGTCCATGTCGGGCCGCGCGTTCCGGCAGGCCTCGTGACTATAGGCACCGGGCTCTCCCTGAAAGGCAATTCGGTTGGTCATTTGGTCGTTTCCATGCAACAAGTTCGTTATTTGGGCGTTTAGTCGCGGTGTCTATACCTTGCCTCTTGCAAGGGGAAGCCTTAGACACCCGCGCAGACAGTTGAAATGGACTCGCGAGCAATGTTCGACACGATGACAGTTACCAAGGCCGCTGCAGGCCTGTTTGGCGCCTTTCTGGCGCTTCTTCTGGCCAAATGGGCGGCCGAGGTTCTTTATCATGTAGATGGTCACGGCGAGGCCGCCTATATCATCGAAACCGAAGAGCCGACCGAAGAAGTCAGTGAAGCTGAGGAAGTCAGCTTTGATGAGATGATGATGGCCGCCGATGTCGACAAGGGCGCCAAGGTCTTCAAGAAATGCCAAGCCTGCCACAAACTGGAGGACGGAGCGAACGGAACTGGCCCGTATCTTTACGGTGTTGTTGGTCGCCCGGTCGCGACAGCGGCTGGCTTCGGGTATTCCGGCGCGATGCAGGAAAAGGGCGGCGAGTGGACGCCTGAGGCATTGGATGCCTTCCTGACAAAGCCCAGCGGTGACGTTCCGGGCACATCGATGAGCTTTGCGGGTCTCAACAAGGCCAGCGACCGGGTGAACGTGATCGCCTATCTGGACAGCCTGGACGATTGATCCCCGCGAAATTTCAGACGAATCAAGGCCGCTGCACTTTGGCAGCGGCTTTTTTCGTTTCTGAAGTGGTCTTCACGATCCGATCACCTATTCTAAACTTGCAACTGGCGTGGCTGGACCTTTAGCTAGCAGCAACAAGATCAAGAACGACACCGACCCCGGAGGAAGAGCCAGATGCGACCACCCCGAGTTCAGACCTGTGCCCGCACCGTTGATGCAAGGCATTGGGTTTCCATGTTGTCATGGGGGCTGTTCTCACTATTGATTATGGCCGCGTCTCAGTTGCAGGCGGAAGAAAAGATCATAAAAAGCTACGGTTTCTCCGAATTTGGTGATCTGAAATACCCCAAGGGTTTTGCGCATTTCGACTATGTAAATCCAAATGCTCCGCGCGGTGGTGAACTGTCATATGCCGCGCAAGGAACATTCGACAGCTTCAACCCGTTTACGCGCCAGGGCCGGGCAGGGGCACGGTCGGCGGATCAGTATGAAAGTCTGATGGTTCCATCCTATGACGAGGTTGGGGCGTATTACGGCTTGTTGGCTGAAAGCCTTGAATATCCGGAAAGCCAGGATTGGGTGATCTTCAATATGCGCCCCGAAGCGCGGTTTTCTGACGGCACGCCAATTACTGCCGAGGACGTGGTGTTTTCGCACAATATTCTGCTGGATCAGGGGCTGAAATCTTATGCCGATGCGGTGCGCAAGCGCATTCCCAAGGCCGAGGCCCTAGGTACCCATCGAGTCAAGTTCTATTTTGCTCCAGATATCTCGCGCCGCTCCCTGATCACGCAGGTGGCTGGCACTCCGGTCTTTTCGAAATCGTGGTTCGAGGCCGATCCCGAAAATCGCAGGCTCGATAAGCCACGTCTGGTTCCCGGCATCGGGTCCGCGCCCTATGTGTTGGACAGTTATGACATCAACCGACGCATCGTATACAAACGCAATCCCGACTATTGGGGCGATCACCTGAACGTCAATGTGGGGCGCAACAACTTTGACACCATCAGGATTGAATATTTCAGCGACTCAATCGCCGCGATGGAAGGGTTCAAGGGTGGAACTTTCACCCTTAGGCAGGAAAACAACTCGAAAAGCTGGGCTACGGCCTATGATTTTCCTGCGATTGCAAATGGGCACGTGATACAGGCGGAATTCGTGGATGGAGACGTGCCATCAGCCAGCGGTTTTGTCATGAACCTGGACCGCCCGCAGTTTCAGGATATCCGGGTACGTGCGGCGGTGCAGCTTGCGTTCAATTTCGAATGGACCAATGAAAGCCTGCAATACGGTCTGTTCCAGCAGCGTGATTCGTTCTGGGAAGGCACGCATCTTGAAGCAACCGGCCTCCCGGAAGGTAGGGAGCGCGAAATTCTGGAAAGCCTTGGCGATGCATTGGATGCCAACGTTCTGACCGAGGAACCGGTCGTGGCGCATCAATCAAGTCCTAAACGACAGAATGATCGAGGCAATCTACGTAAAGCGATGAAACTTCTCGACGACGCGGGTTGGACCGTCGGTGATGACGGGTTGCGCCGCAACGAACAGGGGCAAGTACTGCGTGTTGAGTTTTTGTCGGATGAGCCGACACTTGACCGGATAATCCAGCCATTCGTGGACAATCTTCGCGCTATGGGGATCGAAGCGATTTACAACCGGGTGGACAATGCTCAGTTCACACTTCGCCGCAGGGATCGCGATTTTGACATGATCATGGGCGGTTATCCGATGTCTCTGCAGCCGTCAACCGGGCTGTATCAGCAATTCGGAACCGAGGCCGCCAGCTATTCCGTGTTCAACCCTTCCGGTGCGAACGGCCCGGATATCGAACCGCTGATCGACAATATCGTCGCGGCGCGGGAAACCGAAGAATTGCAGGCCAATGTCCGTGCGCTTGACAGGGTTTTGCGTGCCAAACGTATCATGGTCCCGACATGGTATCTGGGCAAATACTGGGTCGCTTACTGGGACATGTATGAATTCCCCGAAAAACTGCCGCCTTACGCGCTGGGCGTCGAAGACCTGTGGTGGATCAATGCTGACAAGGAAGCAGCATTGAAAACCTCGGGCGCGTTGCGGTAAGCCGCCCCCATGGGAGCCTATATTCTACGACGCCTGCTGCTGGTGATCCCCACATTGCTGGGGATCATGATCATCAATTTCACGCTTGTGCAATTCGTGCCCGGCGGCCCGGTCGAACAGATCATTGCTCAGATGGAAGGCGGCGGTGACGTGTTCGAAGGCATTGCCGGAGGTGGCGGCGACATCGAGCGGCAGACCGCGGCCAACGAACGTTACATCGGCGCACGCGGCCTGCCACCCGAGTTCATCGAAGAACTTGAGCGTGAGTTTGGCTTCGACAAGCCGCCGCTCGAACGTTTTCTCACAATGATGGGAAACTATCTGACGTTGGATTTTGGCGAGAGCTATTTCCGATCCATCGGCGTTGTCGATCTTGTGCTTGAAAAAATGCCGGTGTCGATTTCGCTGGGCTTGTGGTCAACCTTGATCGCCTATCTGGTGTCGATCCCACTGGGTATTCGCAAGGCGGTGAAGGATGGCTCGGCCTTCGACACCTGGACCAGCGGAACCATCATCGTGGCCTACGCTATTCCGGGATTTCTGTTCGCCATTCTGCTCTTGGTGCTGTTCGCCGGCGGATCCTATTGGCAGATCTTCCCGCTGCGCGGGCTGACGTCGGACAATTGGGACAGCCTGAGTATTGGTGGTAAAATCCTCGATTACTTTTGGCATATCACCCTGCCGGTGGTGGCCTCGACCATCTCAGCCTTTGCCACTTTGACATTGCTGACCAAGAACTCATTTCTGGACGAGATCAAGAAACACTATGTCATGACTGCGCGCGCCAAGGGGCTGAGCGAAAGAAGCGTGCTTTATGGCCACGTGTTCCGCAATGCTATGTTGATTGTGATCGCGGGATTTCCGGCGGTGTTCATTGGTGTGTTCTTTGGCGGCTCGATCATCATCGAGACAATCTTTTCGCTCGATGGATTGGGTCGATTGGGGTTCGAGGCGGCTGTGGCGCGTGACTATCCCGTGATCTTTGGCACCCTGTTCATCTTTGGCCTGCTGGGGTTGGTCGTCGGCATCATTAGCGACCTGATGTATGTGTTGGTCGACCCCCGTATCGACTTTGAAAGTCGCGAGGGGTAAATGGCGCTCTCACCGCTCAACCAACGCCGTTGGCGCAACTTCCGCCGCAATGGACGGGCATTCTGGTCGCTGATCATCTTTTCGATCGTGTTCGGACTTTCGCTATTTGCCGAGTTCATCGCCAATGACAAGCCGATCCTTGTGAAGTATCGCGGCGAGATTTTCACTCCAATCTTCAAGTTCTACCCGGAAACGGCCTTTGGCGGCGATTTCCGGACCGAAGCGATCTATCGCGATCCCGAGGTTCAATGCCTGATCGACAGTGGCGGACTGGAAGAATGTTTCGATGATCCCGAAGACATCATCGATCAGATCAAGGCAGGTACGTTCGAGGCTGAGGGGTTCGAAGAAGGTTGGGCCATCTGGCCGCTCATCCCCTATTCCTTCAACACCACCGTGGACCGCCCCGGTGCAGCGCCGCTGCCACCAAATCACCAGAATTGGCTGGGCACAGATGATACCAAGCGCGATGTGCTGGCGCGGGTGATCTACGGCTTTCGTCTATCCATCCTGTTCACCTTGATTGTTACCGGTGTTGCCAGTCTGGTCGGCATATTCGCCGGGGCCATTCAGGGCTTTTTCGGTGGTTGGATCGATCTGGTATTCCAAAGGGTGATCGAGATCTGGTCGGCCACACCATCGCTTTATGTCATCATAATCATGTTCGCGATCTTGGGGCGAAGTTTCTGGCTTCTGGTGGCGCTGATGATCCTGTTTTCATGGACTGGGCTTGTCGGCGTGGTTCGGGCCGAGTTCCTGAGAGCGCGCAACCTTGAATACGTACGAGCGGCCAAAGCGCTGGGCGTTGGCAACATGACCATCATGTTCCGGCATATGCTGCCCAATGCGATGGTTGCAACACTGACCTTCATGCCGTTCATTGTCACTGGCACTATCGGCGGCCTCGCCAGCCTCGATTTTCTGGGTTTTGGCCTGCCCTCATCCGCCCCGTCGTTGGGTGAACTGACCTTGCAGGCCAAGCAGAACCTGCAGGCACCTTGGCTGGCCTTCACCGCGTTCTTCACCTTTGCGTTCATGCTGTCGCTTCTGGTCTTCATTTTCGAAGGCGTGCGCGATGCCTTCGATCCGAGAAAGACGTTCTCATGAGCCTGCTTGATGTGAAGAACCTCAAGGTGTCATTCCGACAAGATGGACAGGTTACCGCTGCGGTCCAAGGCGTGTCATTTTCCGTCGACCGCGGCGAGACCGTGGCTTTGGTGGGGGAGTCAGGCTCGGGGAAATCAGTAACCGCGCTCAGCACTGTGTCCCTCTTGGGCGACAGCGCGATGGTCGAGGGGTCTGTCACCTATGACGGGCAAGAGATGATTGGCGCTTCCGAGCAGCGGCTGATGGATGTGCGTGGCAACGACATCAGCTTCATTTTTCAGGAGCCGATGACATCACTTAACCCGCTCCACACGATTCAAAAACAGATGGCGGAATCGCTTGCGCTGCATCAGGGACTGACCGGTGACGCAGCGCGGGCACGCATTTTGGAACTATTGAATAAGGTCGGCATCCGCGACCCCGAAGACCGGCTGGACAGCTATCCGCATCAATTGTCAGGTGGACAACGCCAGCGGGTGATGATCGCCATGGCGCTGGCCAACAAACCGGACATCCTGATCGCGGATGAGCCGACGACCGCACTGGACGTGACCATTCAGGCGCAGATTCTGGAGTTGTTGGCCGAACTGCAGAAATCCGAGAATATGGGGATGCTTTTTATCACTCATGACCTTGGTATCGTTCGCCGGATCGCTGATCGGGTTTGTGTGATGAAGGATGGAGAGATTGTCGAAAGTGGCGTGACGTCAGAAATCTTCGACAATCCGCAACACCCTTATACCCGGAGGCTGTTGGCGGCGGAGCCCTCGGGCTCACCCGAGCCGGTTGAACCCGGGGCGGAGGAGATCGCGCGGACTGAACATTTGAAGGTCTGGTTTCCCATTCAACGCGGGTTCCTCAAGCGGACGGTGGGGCATGTGAAGGCGGTGAACGACGCAACGATCACCGTACGTGCTGGTGAAACGCTGGGCATTGTCGGCGAAAGCGGATCGGGCAAGACCACGCTGGCGCTGGCCATCATGCGTCTGATTTCCTCTGAGGGAGGAATTGAGTTTCGAGGCAAAAACGTGCGCAAGTGGTCCACGCGCGAGTTGCGACGGCTGCGCAAGGACATGCAGATCGTTTTTCAGGATCCGTTTGGCTCACTCAGTCCGCGCATGACTTGCATGCAGATCATCGCCGAGGGTTTGGCTATTCACAAGGTCGATCCGCACCGTGCCCCTCGGGAACTCGTGGCGGAAGTGATGCGCGAGGTCGGCCTCGACCCCGCGGCTATGGACCGGTATCCGCACGAATTCTCGGGCGGGCAGCGCCAGCGTATCGCCATCGCCCGGGCCATGGTGCTGCGGCCCAAACTATTGGTGCTGGACGAACCCACCAGTGCGCTGGACATGACGGTACAGGTGCAAATCGTCGAGCTGCTGCGAAATCTTCAGCGCAAGTATGGGCTGGCCTATCTGTTCATCAGCCACGACCTGAAGGTCGTTCGCGCCATGTCTCACAAGGTTTTGGTGATGCGGCAGGGTGATGTGATCGAGATGGGGACGGCTCAGGACCTCTTCGAGAACGCGCAATCGGATTATACCCGCGAACTGATCGCGGCGGCAGGATAGATGCGCCGGACCGATGAACCGGCCCGGCGCACAAAATCAGGCATTCGCGACCTTTTCGCGGGAAACTTTGGGTGACTGGCCCCGAAGCTCCTCGTAGTGGTCGAAAGTCAGCTTTACCCACCCGGTGCCGCGTGTGGCGCTGGCCAGAGTGCGGTGCAATTCGTCCTCGTTGACCGCGGGAAGCATCGCATTGAAGATTTCCCACCCCGGTGCATCGGGATTGCCTTCAAACCCAAGGACCTGGCCTTGCAACGAACTGATCGTCGGCACCAGATCGCCGACGTAAAGCGACGGGAGGTGGATTTCGGCATGAAGAATCGGCTGTAAAACAATCGGTTTAGCCATTGGCAGGGCCTCACGCACCGCGTTCTTGCCGGCTGTGCGGAAGGCATAGTCCGAGCTGTCAACGGAATGGTGCTTGCCATCTTTCAGTGTGACTTTGAGGTCTACAACGGGAAAGCCCTCGGGCCCTTCTCCCAAAGCATCTTCGGCGCCCTGTGCCACCGACGGGATATAGTTTTTAGGAACGGCCCCACCCTTGACCACCTCTTCGAACTGAAATCCTGACCCGCGAGGCATCGGGGCGATGGAAATGACCACATCTGCAAACTGTCCGGCCCCACCGGATTGCTTGCGATGGCGATGGTGGTGATCCACCGGCTTCTGGATGGTTTCGCGATAGGCGGTTTCGACAGTCTCGGTTTCGATTTCGATCCCGAAATCGTCGGCCAGTTTGGCGGTGACTCTCCGCATGTGCTGCGGGCCTTGGGTTCCAAGGATGGAATGGCCGGTGCCCTCGTCCTGACTCAAGTGTAGGCCGGGATCGATTTCGTTAAGTCGACCCAGCGCATTCGACAATCGCACGTCGTCTCGTTCGTGCGCGGGCAGAACCAACTGGCGGTGAGCCACAGGATGCGAATTGGCCCAGCCCGGCAACGGCATCGCCGTTTCGCTGTCATAAAGGTTGCCGGGATTGAGATGATCCGATTTGACGGCCAAACCGATATGCCCAGCCTCCAAGACCGGGATCTGTGTTTTCGCGTCGAGTGTTGTCAGGTTGCCCACGTTCTCTCCGCCAAGTGTCTCATGGGCCTTCACACCGTCGCCGAGGCCACGCAGAACCGTGATCTTGCCGATATGCTTTTTGACGTCAGCAAACCCTGCGATTGCCCGCGCACCATCCGCAGCCTCGTCGCGCCCCGCCGCGATGTTGAACTCCGGCGCTTCATGACGCAACGCCTTCATTAGTCTTGTCAGCCCGTTGCCATGGTTCGCGGCACCCAGACAGGCCGGAATGATCTGGTGGTTCTGCAAAACCTGGGCCGCCAGTCCATAGATTTCTTCACTGGGTGGTTGCTTGTCCTCGATGAGTTGCTCCAGTAGGCGGTCGTCAAAATCGGACAGGGTTTCAAGCAATTCAGCCCTCGCTTCCTGCTCCCGATCTTCGACCGATTGCGGCAGCTCGATCAAGGCCGAGGGTTGCCCTTCCTGGTATTTCCATGCGCGTTCGGAAATCAGGTCGACTGCGCCAACGATCTGATCGCCGTCGCGGATTGGTACCTGACGCAAGGCAATGTGGTGAGTGCAATAGGTCTGAAGGGCCGAGATAATGTCTCGGATGCGGCCATTGGGGTTATCCATCCGGTTGATGAACAGGAAACAGGGGATGCCAGCCTCCTCAACCAATCTCAGGTACGGCGCACACAGAACCGCGGTGTCAGGGTCGGGGGGAACGACCACCACGGCGGCATCTGATATTGCCATGGCCGGACCGGCATAGGCCATCGAATCTCCGCCACCGTCCACGTCGATCGCGCACCACGGCTCGCCCAAGTAAGAAAAACCGTGCAAATGCACGGTTCCGGATACATCGAATGTTGTTGGGCGGTCGTCGAGGCGGCTGATGGCCTCGACCAATGTAGATTTGCCCGATTGGGTAGGGCCGAGGACTGTAAAGACGCGCATGGGTGCTGTCCCTCTCTCTGGTTGCAATTTCTGCTGCACGAAAGGGAAATGTCGAACGCCTGAGCGTCGGCACCGTCTGTCTGTCCTACTGCCTGCCTCGTGTGCGAGGCGCAATCGCCCTCGCA
>NZ_JBXWQW010000046.1:0-33510 GCF_059612585.1 Ruegeria sp. YKSF57
GACGCGATCAGCTCGATCTCGTCGCGCTGACGGCCAAGCTCCGACGCGATCGAGCCGTAAAGCTCAGGATCACGATCCGCGAGAGATTGGGTGAAAAAATCGTCGGTACGAGTTTTGGCGTCCATGGGGGCTCCGCAATGCTTGGGGTGTGTTTTGCGAATTTCCTATAGGAAACTGAATGGGCGAGAAAGGCCGTAAAGCGACGAATTGGCCCGCTGGGGCGTCAAGTCTGGCCTATCGCGGAAAGGTATGTTTGTTTCGGAACCAAATGCGCAGGACCGGAAACCTGAAAACATGAAAAAGAGAATCGCCTTTTTGGCAAGCGATGCGCAGGTGGCGCAGGACGCCCGCACAACCCTTGTGGGTCGGTACGGAAACGTGGCGCCGCGCGACGCCGATGTCATCGTGACCCTGGGCGGTGACGGATACATGTTGCGGACGCTGCACAATACCCAGCACCTGAACGTCCCCGTCTATGGCATGAACCGCGGAACCATCGGGTTTCTGATGAACGAATACAGCGAAACCGGCCTGACCGAGCGTCTTGACTCAGCTCAGGAAGAAATCATCAACCCGCTGGCGATGACGGCGATGGACCAGTCCGGCACGCTGCATGAGGCGCTGGCGATCAACGAGGTGTCGCTGCTCCGGGCCGGGCCACAGGCAGCGCGACTCAAGATCACGGTGGATGGTCGGCTGCGTTTGGCCGAACTGGTTTGCGACGGGGCGCTGGTTTCGACGCCCGCCGGATCGACCGCCTACAATTACTCGGCGCATGGACCGATTCTGCCAATTGGGTCGGATGTTCTGGCCCTGACGGCCATCGCCGCGTT
Organism: Ruegeria sp. YKSF57; assembly: GCF_059612585.1. Classification (NCBI taxonomy): domain Bacteria; kingdom Pseudomonadati; phylum Pseudomonadota; class Alphaproteobacteria; order Rhodobacterales; family Roseobacteraceae; genus Ruegeria; species Ruegeria sp. YKSF57. Next base: position 834 of record NZ_JBXWQW010000046.1, read on the forward strand.
CCGCCCGCGCCGCTGGCGCGGTGCGCTGCTGCCCAAGACGGCGCATGTGCGATTCGACGTAATGGAGGCCGACAAGCGCCCGGTCATGGCGGATGCCGATTCGATTTCCTTTCCTGACATCGATTGGGTCGAAATCCGGTCGGAACCGGCCATCGAACACCGCATCCTGTTCGATCCGGGGCACGGGTTGGAGGAACGCCTGATCTCGGAACAGTTCACTTGAACGTGAAATTTGGGGAAAATTTTCGCTTATGTGAACGAGGTCACATTCAGGGTGGTTCGGTTGGTCTAGGGTGAGCTTACCCGGAGTGAACGTCCTGATGGGAGTGAGTGGCCATCGAAGCGGCGTTAAGTAAATGATTGCGCAATGTTTCGCGCTGGCGGGGGCGGTTGACGCCGCGCCCGTCATCAAACTCCGGGAATATTTTAGCATGCAGGCCCCGGGCGCAGCGAGCTGCATTTCCCCGGGGCTTATTTCTTTGGTGATACGGCCTGTCGCTAGACAGTTGGGCGCTTCCCGAAACTCTCAGCCCATTTGTGCCCAAAGCGCGTCGCACATGCGTCCGACGCGGGCTTCTATTGCGGCGGCTGCGTCCACCGCCATATCTTCGCGCCAGCGCCGCGCCACGATTTGTACGTTGATGGGCTGTCTGCCGTCGGGCAGGTCCGCCAATCGACTGGGAACGCATGCCGCAGGCAGGCCCATGAAATTCATTGCATAGGAATAGACGGCACATCCCAGCACCTCGTGCACGCCTTCGGGGCCTTCGGTGTCGCGGTCGGGTCGGAAGAACGGTTGCGGCAGGAAGGGCGTCAGAACCAGTGGGTAGTCCTGCGCAAACATGGACCATTGGCGCGCATAGTGACTGCGCGCCGCCATCATCCGAACAAGTTCGGTGTCGGTGAAGGGAGGAAACTCCTGAAAATAGACGTCGAAGATGTCGCGAATCGTGTCCGAGCCGTGGGCGTCGATATCGGATTTCATCAGCGCCCAGACCTCACCCATCAGCGCGCGGTACCCGTTACGGCCGCAATCGAACACATCGGGTGGCTCGACCTCCTCGACGACATAGCCCGCATCCGTCAGCGCCTCTCGCGCGGTGTTCAGCGCGGCGTCGACCTCGGGGTGCAAGTCATAGCCAAAGGTGGTCTTGGTGAAGGCCACCCTGATCGGGCCGTCCATCGCCTCGCCCCGCCACGGCAACGGCACGTGGAACGGATCGCGCGGATCGGGGGAGATCATCGTGGGCATCGCCAGGTGCAGATCGCGGGCGCTGCGGGTGATCAGCCCCTGTACCGACATGGATTGCGCCAGCATCCCACGTTCGGCAGTCTGGCTGGGGTTCCATGCCGGTATGCGACCCAGACCCGGCTTGACGGTGGTCGCGCCGTTGGCGGCGGCGGGAAATCGCAGGCTGCCGCCGATATCGTTGCCATGCGCCAGCGCGCCGATCCCTGCCATCACCGCAGCGCCCGCGCCGCCGGAGGAACCGCCGGGAGAGATATGTTTGCCCCACGGATTGTGGGTGCGCCCGTGCAGCGGGTTGTCAGTGTCGGCGCGAAAGGAAAACTCGGGCGTGTTGGTGCGCCCGATCACCACCGCGCCCGCACGTTCAAGGCTGCGCACGATGGGGGCATCGTCGGTGGCGACCAGGTCCTTCAGGGCGGGCACGCCGTTGGACGTGGCATAGCCCTTTTGATCGACATTGATCTTGATGGTGACGGGAACGCCGTGCAGAGGCCCCGGTTTCGCCCCGCGCGCGCGCGCCATGTCCAGATCGCGCGCCCGCGCCCGCGCCGCATCGGCGCAGCTTTCCACCACGGCGTTCAATGCCGGGTTGATAACGTCCATGCGGTCAATGGCGGCGGATACGACCAGTTCGGCGCTCAGATCGCCCGAAACGGTGCGCGAAGCGATGTCGGTTGCGTCAAGTCGCCAAAGGTCTTGTTGTGTCATGATCCGGTTCTCCCGCTCGCAGGTTAGGGGCAGCGGGGCGGGAAGTCCAAGCTCGGGCACAGAGAGTGACGCCGGGTCACGCGCCGCCGGATGTCAGGTATTTCAGCGCCAGTTCCACCGCCCGGTCCGAAGTCAGGATCGGCGGGAACAGGGTCAGCACGTCTCCCTGCGCGTCGAGCAGATAGACAAAGCTGCCGTGGTTGTAGACTGGGCCGTATTCGATATCGACATAGGCCAGTTCATTTTCGACCGAGAAGGCATCATAGGCCACCTGCAACTGGGCCTTGGTTCCGGTCAGGCCGACGAATTCCGGGTGGTATTTTGCCAGCGGCGCATCCATGTTGCCGGGCTGGTCGCGTTCGGGGTCGACGGTGATCATCACCGGTGTCACGCTCAGTCCCTCGGCCTTCAGGCGGTCGACCGCCTCGGCCATCATCGGCATGGCAACCGAGCAGATACCGGGGCAATTGGCGTAGCCAAAGAACAGCAGCTGACCATGCCCGTTCGGGTTCACCTGACTGCGGCGCTGACCGTATTGGTCGGTGAGTTCGAACGCGCCGCCCACGTCGAAGGGCAGGGGCGCGGTCTCGGAACCGTCTGCGACGGAGGTCGTCGTGACCACCGCCGCCAGAGCCATCACGAGCCTCGGAAGGCGCATCAGAACCAGTCCTTGATGAAGGCCTCGTCGGTTTCCAGGCCAAGACCGAGGTAGCCTTCGGTCTCGATCATCTCCTTGATCCGGGGGTCGCGGCGGAACCATGGCCCCTTGCCTTCGGCATCCGGGTTCTCCTTGGCCCAGACCTTGGTGAACTGGTTGGCCTTTTGCCATTCGCCGCCGGGTTCGCGGATCGTCTGCACCATATAGACGTTCTTGGCGCGCAGGTCCGGGTCTTCGATCATCAGCCCATCGACCTCGACGGTCTTGCCGCAATAGGGCGCGAGATCGGCGGCGGCGCCGCTGAAGGCAGGCTGGCCGTTCTTGAGCGGCAGGACCATCACGCCATCGGCGCTGCGCAAAAGGCCCAGCTGGCGCTTGCCCGCACCGCAATCGGCGGGGCAGTCGCCGGTCAGCTCGCAAAGCAGATCAACGACCCTGGCCTCGAACCGGGCAGGTTTTTCGGCATAAAGGTTCCAGGTCTTGGCTTCGGACTCGGCCGAAAAATCCTGTGCAAGGGCGGGGCTGGCCAACAGGGCCATCGCAAATGCAAGACGTTTCATTCCTTCGGCTCCGGTATCGCAAAGCCCGGCACCGGGCCGTAATCTTCGTGGTTGAGGTTGGTGATGCCCGCGTCGCTGACAACCTTTTCGACGATCAGGTAATTGATGCCGTCACGTTCGTAGAACATACCATCAGCCTCGACCGTGTGAGAGGCCAGACGCAGCGCGGTGTCGCCGCCCGCCAGCTTGTCATCGTTTTCCAGCTTGAGCACCATGTAGACCGTGCCGTCTTCGGCCTGCATCCCCACCGGGATACCGCCTGCCGAACACCAGAGCGCGCAGGTGTGATGCGCTGTGCCGACCACGGCCTCGGGACCGCCCATGACGCCCGAATAATAACACCACGTATCGATCAGTTCCCCGGTGACCTGAATACGCTGCCCTTCGCTCGCAACTGCGGGCAGGGCGGTGCAACAGGCCAAGGCGGCAAGCAAAGCGCGCATGGCAGCATCCTTTTGTTAGGTTCCGTTTAGGAGAGAGGCTAGAAAGCTTGTCGGGCTATGGCAATCGCCCAGGCTGAAACGATTGATCACAGTTTCTTGGGGTCCGGTGCCGACCCGGTTTCACAATATCGACACGAGGCCGATTGAAGGCTTGGGGGGCCTACACCAAGGCCACGTTGAAAACACCCGGGGCAACGTTGAAATGTGCTATGCTGAGGTGGCCTTGTTCTGCGGAGGGTGCAATGTCCCGGAATGACACGACGTTTGTTGGAAAAATCCCCGATATCTATGATACTTACCTTGTTCCGCTGATTTTCGAGCATTATGCGGCCGACCTGGCCGCCCGCGTCGTCAACCAGCCGGTCGCGGATGTGCTGGAAACTGCGGCAGGCAGCGGGGTGGTGACGCGGGCGCTGGCGCCGCTGCTGCCGGATGATGCCCGGTTTGTCGTGACCGACCTGAACCCGCCCATGCTGGAGCGCGCCAAGGCCAGGCAGGGGGTAGACCTGAGGATCGTGTGGCAGGCGGCGGATGCGCTGGACTTGCCGTTCGACGATCGGAGTTTCGATGCGGTCTGTTGTCAGTTCGGGATCATGTTTTTTCCCGACCGGGTGCGTGGCTATGCCGAGGCCCGCCGGGTTCTGCGCGACGGAGGGAGGTTTCTGTTCAACGTGTGGGACGGGATCGAGCATAACGAGTTTGCCCGGATCGTGACCGAGGTGGCCTCGACCCTGTTGCCCGCGTCGCCGCCGCATTTCCTGGCGCGCACGCCACATGGGCACGGAAATCCCGAACGTATCCGTTCAGAGCTGCAAAAGGCGGGTTATGCCCATGTCGACATCGAAAAGATCACCGCGATCAGCCGCGCCCCCGATCCGTCGCACCCTGCCATCGCCTATGTGCGCGGGACGCCGATGTACGGAGAAGTCGCGCCGCATGGCGAAGCGAAGGTGCAACGGATCGTGGAAGCCGCGACAGAGGAAATCCGCGCCCGCTTTGGTGCGGGCGAGGTTGCGGCAAAGATGCAGGGCTATGTGGTCACGGCAAGCTGACGCCGCCGGTTACTTTGCATAGCCGATGGTTTGCAGTGACGACTTGATCTCGTCCAGAATAGCCGGATCGTCGATGGTTGCGGGCATCTTGAATTCCTTGCCATCAGCAATCGAGACCATGGTGCCCCGCAGGATCTTGCCCGAGCGGGTCTTGGGCAGGCGATCCACCACGACGGCCAGCTTGAAAGCGGCAACGGGGCCGATCTTTTCGCGGACCAGTGCGACGACCTCCTTCACCACATCGCTGTGCGCGCGCTCGGTGCCCTTGTTGAGACACAGAAAGCCCACGGGCATCTGCCCTTTCAGGTCATCGCTGACTCCGATCACCGCACATTCTGCGACATCGGGGTGGCCCGCCAGTACCTCTTCCATGCCGCCGGTGGACAGACGGTGGCCTGCGACATTGATGACGTCATCGGTGCGCGCCATGATGTAGAGGTAGCCATCCTCATCGATCATGCCCGCATCGCCGGTTTCGTAATAGCCGGGGAAATGCTCCAGATAGGATTTCTTGAACCGCGCCTCGGCGTTCCAAAGGGTCGGGAGGGTGCCCGGCGGCAGTGGCAGTTTCACCGCGATGGCGCCCAGCTCGCCGGGTCTCATCGGGTGGCCGCCTTCGTCGAGGATCTGTACGTCGTAGCCTGGCATCGGCTTGGCGGGTGAGCCCAGCTTGGTCGGCAGTTCCTCGATACCCAGCGGGTTGCCCGCAATGGCCCAGCCGGTTTCGGTTTGCCACCAGTGGTCGACAACTGGCACGTTCAGCGCGTTTTGCGCCCAGATGATCGTGTCGGGATCGGCGCGTTCACCGGCCAGATAAAGGGCCTTGAGACAGCTCAGGTCGTATTTCGCCAGCATCTCGCCCTTGGGGTCCTCGCGCTTGACGGCGCGGATGGCGGTGGGGGCGGTGAAGAAGCTGCGCACATTGTGTTCGGAAATCACCCGCCAGAAGGTTCCGGCGTCTGGGGTGCCCACGGGCTTGCCCTCGAACACGATGGTGGTGTTGCCGTGGATCAGCGGTGCGTAACAGATATAGGAGTGGCCGACGACCCAGCCGACGTCGGAGGCGGCCCAGAACACATCGCCCGGATCGACGTTGTAGATGTTCTTCATCGTCCAGTTCAGCGCCACCAGATGCCCGGCGGTGGGGCGAACCACGCCCTTGGGCGCGCCGGTGGTGCCCGAGGTATACAGGATATAGGCCGGATCGTTGCCCGCGACCGGAACGCATTCCGCAGGTTCCACGCCATACTGGAAGCCGTGCCAGTTATAGTCGCGCCCGGGGGTCAGCTTGGCCACTTCTTGTTCGCGCTGGAAAATGACGCAGAAGTCAGGCTTGTGGCTGGCCATGTCGATGGCCCCGTCGAGAAGCGGTTTGTAGTGCACGACGCGCCCCGGCTCCATCCCGCAGGAGGCTGCGATGATCGCCTTGGGCTTGGCGTCGTCGATGCGAACGGCCAGTTCGTTGCTGGCAAAGCCGCCGAAGACGACCGAATGCACCGCCCCCAGGCGGGCGCAGGCGAGCATCGCTTCGAGCGCTTCGGGGATCATCGGCATGTAGATGATGACCCGGTCGCCCTTTTCCACGCCTTTGGCCCGCAGCGCCCCGGCCAGTTGGGCCACCCGATTGCGCAGGTTGACATAGGTAATGCGCCGTGTGACGCCCGAAACCGGGCTGTCGTGGATGATCGCGACCTGATCGCCGCGGCCATTCTCGACATGGCGGTCGACCGCGTTCCAGCAGGTGTTCACCTTGGCATCCGAGAACCATTCATAGAGCGGGGCGTTGTCGTCAAACAGCGCCTTGGACGGGGCTTCGACCCAGTCGATCCCTTTGGCGGCTTCCATCCAGAACGCCTCGGGGTCGTTCTTCCAGCTCTCGTAAACATCGCTGTATGCCATGGCGTCCTCCTCAACGTTCGGCTTTCCGGTTGTGTTAGGCGTGCCGGGTCAGTCGGGCAAGCATTGCGAATGACGGCGCGTCAGTTTATCGCAAAAACTTTGCATCCCGGCCGAAAATTGCCTGCAAATTTTTGCAAACAAAGCTATTTCCCGCGTTGATTCTGGAAAAAAACGTAGATTTGCAAATCAGCAAACACTTTACCTGCAAAGTGCGGCTGGAGAGATTCGCTGGTCATCCGGCAGTTTTGGCATAGCGGGGCAACGTGTCGTGGATGTTCAGCCAATGCAGGTGGTCGGAGTGAAAGACGTGGAACCTGGGCGCCAGGTCATCCGGGTTCTCCAGTGTTGCGGTGTAGAGATGGATGTTCACCGGGTCGCGGACGTTGCGATAGGCCATCTGGGTTCCGCAGTTGCCGCAGAACAACCGCTCGACCCCTTCGGACGACGCGTAGACACGCGGAGTCTCGCCAACCCATTTCACCTTCTCATGCGGCAGACCGAAAAACGCGGTGACGGGGGATGCGCAATTGCGGCGACAATCCGAACAATGGCAATAGCAGCTCCATGCAACCTCGCCATCGCTTTGCCAGCGCACCGCATTGCAGTGACAATGCCCTTGCATTCTGACCTCCCTGAATGGGCGGTCGGAAAGGCGACCGCCGGACTTAACCGTAATGCGCTACAGGCGTTCCGGCAATGGCCGCCATGTTCAGGAGGCCGCGGGCGGTGATCGCGGGCGTCACGATATGGGCCTTGTTGCCCATGCCCATCAAGATCGGGCCGACCTCGATCCCGTCGGCCTTCATCTTGAGCACGTTGCGCACACCGCTGGCGGCGTCGGCGTGGGCAAAGATCAGAACATTCGCCGCGCCTTCGAGGCGGGAGTTGGGGAAGATGCGCTCGCGCAGGTCCGGGTCGAGCGCGGCATCGAGATTCATTTCGCCCTCATAGGTGAAATCGCGCGGTTTGCTGTCCAGAATTCGGATCGCGTCGCGCAGGCGCTTGCCGGACCCTTCGGCCTGATTGCCGAACTGCGACTGCGAGCAGAAGGCGATCTTTGGTTCCAGCCCGAAACGGCGCACATGACGGGCCGCGCCCAAGGTGATTTCGGCCAATTCTTCCGGGCTGGGCCGAGTGCGCACATGGGTGTCGGCGATGAAGAGAGGGCCGTCTTCGAGGATCATCAGCGAAAGCGCGCCATGCGGGCGCAGGTCGCCGTCATTCAGCACCTGTTCCACGTAGTTCAGATGCCAGCGGTATTCCCCGAAGGTGCCGCAGATCATGCTGTCAGCCTCGCCCCTCTGAACCATGATTGCGCCGATGGCGGTAGAATTGGTGCGCATGATCGCTTTGGCCAGATCGGGCGTGACGCCCCGGCGCTGCATGATCTGGTGGTAGGATGTCCAGTAATCATAATAACGGGGGTCATTTTCCGGGTTCACGATCTGGAAGTCCCGGCCCGGGCGCACCGAAAGACCGATCCGTTCGCAGCGCGCCTCGATCACCTCGGGGCGGCCGATCAGGATGGGGGTTTCGGTGGTTTCTTCGAGGATCGCCTGTGCCGCGCGCAGGACGCGTTCGTCTTCGCCCTCGGCAAAGACGATCCGGCGCGATGCGACGGCGGCGGCTTCGAAGACCGGACGCATCAGCAGGGCAGACTTGAAGACGGTCTGGTTCAGCTTTTCCTTGTAGGCTTCCAGGTCGGCGATGGGCCGCTTGGCCACGCCGCTTGCCATCGCCGCCTTGGCGACCGAAGAAGACACTACGCCAACAAGGCGTGGGTCGAACGGTTTCGGAATCAGGTAGTCGGCGCCAAACGTCAGCTGCTCGCCCTTATAGGCCGCCGCAGCCTCGGCGCTGGTGGTGGCGCGGGCAAGATCGGCGATGCCGTCGACACAGGCGATCTGCATCTCATCGTTGATTTCGGTTGCGCCGACGTCCAGCGCACCCCGGAAGATGAAGGGGAAGCACAGCACGTTGTTGACCTGGTTGGGAAAGTCGCTGCGCCCGGTGGCGATGATGGCGTTTGGCGCAACTTCGCGCGCGGCATCAGGCAGGATTTCCGGCGTTGGGTTGGCCAGCGCAAAGATGATAGGGCGATCGGCCATTTTCGCGACCATCTCGGGTTTCAGCACGTTGGGACCGGAAAGCCCCAGGAACAGGTCGGCACCGTCGACCACCTGATCCAGTGTCCGCAAGTCGGTCTTTTGGGCAAAGGCGGCCTTTTGCGGGTTCATATCCTCGGCCCGGCCCTCGTAGACCAGCCCGTGAATGTCGCACAGCCATACATTTTCGCGTTTGACACCCAGTTTCAGCAGCATGTTGAGGCAGGCAATTCCCGCCGCGCCGCCGCCGGTGGAGACGATCTTGATTTCTTCGAAAGACTTGCCCGCCACATGCAGCGCGTTCTTGGCTGCCGCGCCGACGACAATGGCAGTGCCGTGCTGGTCATCGTGAAAGACAGGGATGTTCATGCGCTCGCGGCACAGCTTTTCGACGATGAAACAGTCGGGCGCCTTGATGTCCTCGAGGTTGATCGCGCCAAAAGTCGGTTCAAGTGCACAAACGATGTCGGCGAGCTTTTCCGGGTCGGCCTCGTTCACTTCTATGTCGAAACAGTCGATGCCTGCGAATTTCTTGAACAGAACCGCCTTGCCTTCCATCACCGGTTTTGACGCGAGCGCACCGATATTGCCCAGCCCCAGCACCGCGGTGCCGTTCGATACCACCGCCACCAGATTGCCGCGTGCGGTATAACGTTCGGCATTGTCGGCGTTGTCCTTGATTTCGATACAAGCCTCGGCCACGCCGGGGGAGTATGCCCGCGACAGATCCCGGCCATTCGCCATCGGTTTGGTCGCCTTGATCTCGAGCTTCCCGGGTTTGGGAAATTCGTGATAGTCGAGTGCCGCCTGGCGCTGGCTGGTATTGTCGGACATGAAGCGAACTCCTAAAAAATTTAGTTTAGCATTAAACTACTTTTGACGCAGGGGAAACAGCCTTGGTTTGGCCACAGCGTCGCAGGTGGCTTCTTGCAAAACCGCCGCCTCGCGGCCACAGTCCCGCGCAAAGGAGAATGCCATGACCGACACCATAGCCGAGATGCGCCTGCCGACCAACGAATTGCGCGATGACATTCCGTTCTACACCAAGATTCTGGGAATGCGGATGGACATGATATATCCCGCCGACGATCCGCGCGTTGGCGTCTTTTCCGGCCACGGGCTGCGTCTTCGCATAGAAAAGGACGCGCCGGAACCGCCCGGCACCCTGCGGATTCTGACCGAGAATCCCGACGGGTTCGCGGATGGCAAGCGGAGAATGGTCGCGCCGAACGGGACCCGGATCGAGATCGAGGAACGCAACCCGCCGCTGGTGATGCCGGAAACCGTGCATTCCTTTGTGGTGCGGCGGCTCATGGATCAGGCGCCATGGATCATCGGTCGCGCGGGCATGCACTATCGCGATCTGGTGCCCTCGCGCCTTGGCGGCTCGATCATCGCCAGCCATATCCGCATTCCCGACGGCGGGCCGGTGCCCGACATGGTGCATTTCCATAAGGTTGGGTTCCAGTTGATTTTCTGCATTCACGGCTGGGTCGACGTTGTCTATGAGGATCAGGGGGAAAAGATGCGCCTGACGGCTGGCGACTGTTTCATACAGCCGCCGGAGATCCGTCACCGGGTCCTTGAGGCCAGCGACAACGTGCAGGTGATCGAGATCGGTGTTCCCGCCGAACACATCACCGAGATCGATCACGAGATGACCCTGCCCACCCCGAATTATCGCCCCGAGCGTGAATGGCAGGGGCAGCGGTTTGTTTACAATCGGGCCCGGGATGCCGAGTGGATGCCCTTCCGCTTGCCGGGGTATCTTTGCCGCGACACCACAATTGCCGAGAACACCAAGGGCGTTGCCGGAGTACAGGTTGTCTGTCGCGGCGATGGTGAGCCGCAATGGGCCACCCATGACATCGATATCCACTTTTCCTTTGTCATGAACGGCAAAGTGACGCTGGAAGGCGAGGGGCGCGATCCGTACCGCCTGGAACAGGGCGACGCCTTTGTCATTCCGCCCGGAATGCGCACCCGGCTGAGCGATCCGTCGGATGATGTAGAACTGCTGGAGGTGACTTTGCCGGGCACTTTCACAACGACGTTGGGATAAGCTGAATTTAGCTGTTGAAAACCGGTTGCGGGGGCTTCAATTTCCCGCGGCCTTTCTTTTAGGGTAGGCCATTCTGACCAAGTGATCAAAAACCGGGGAATCGCCATGTCTTTGAAAGAGACCGCCTTGACCGTTCGCGAAAATGCGCACGCGCCTTACTCGAATTTTAAGGTGGGCGCGGCGATACGGGGGGCCTCGGGCGCGGTCTATGCCGGGTGCAACGTCGAGAACGTGTCGTATCCCGAGGGCACATGCGCCGAATCCGGCGCCATTGCGGCGATGGTGGCGGCGGGCGAGACGCAGTTGACCGAAGTCTATGTCGTGGCCGAGTGCCCCGAACCTGTCACGCCCTGCGGCGGGTGCCGCCAGCGGCTGGCCGAGTTCGGCAAGGGCGACGTGGTCGTGACCATGGCGACAACCAAGGGCGCCGAGATGCAAATGACCATCTCACAACTGCTGCCCGGTGCCTTCGACACCTCGCACATGGAGGGACGCTGAACCGATGGATGCCCGTTCGATCATCGCCAAGCTACGCCGTCGAGAGGTGCCTGACGCCGCAGAACTGGCATGGTTTGCCCAAGGCCTTGCCGATGGCGGCGTCAGTGACGCGCAGGCCGGAGCCTTTGCCATGGCCGTTGTCATGGGTGGGCTGGGGGCTGAAGGGCGCGCCGCCCTGACACTTGCGATGCGCGATAGCGGTGAGGTTCTCCAGTGGGATTTCGACGGGCCGGTGGTCGACAAGCATTCGACAGGCGGCGTGGGCGATTGCGTCAGCCTTATTCTTGCGCCTGCGCTGGCCGAATGCGGGGCCTATGTGCCGATGATCTCGGGGCGCGGGTTGGGTCACACGGGCGGCACACTGGACAAACTGGAGGCCATTCCGGGCGTCACCACGCAGGTCGGAAACGAACGCTTACGGCAGATCCTGCAGGACACCGGCGCCGCGATCGTCGGCGCCAGCGGCAGTATCGCGCCTGCTGACAGGCGCCTTTACGCGATCCGTGACGTCACCGCGACAGTGGAAAGCCTGGATCTGATCACCGCCTCGATCCTGTCCAAGAAACTGGCGGCCAGCCCGGATGCGCTGGTGCTGGACGTCAAGGCGGGCAGCGGCGCCTTCATGAAGACCATCGAGGATGCGCGCAAGCTGGCAACAGCGTTGACCGAGACCGCGAATGCGGCGGGTTGCAAGACCTCGGCCGTAATCACCGACATGAACCAGCCGCTTGCGCCGGCGCTGGGTAATGCGCTGGAGGTGGCCGAAGTGATGACGGTTTTGACCGGTGGGGCCGATACGCCATTGGCGGACATCTCTGCCATTCTGGGCGGTGTCGTTCTGGCCGATGCCGGACTTGCCAGCGACGCGGCGGATGGGGAAGCCAAGGTTGCAGGTGTGATCTGCGATGGCCGCGCCGCCGAGCGGTTTGGCCGCATGATGGCCGCCGTGGGAGGGCCTGTGCATTTCGTGGACAACTGGGCGCGGTTTCTGCCTGAGGCGACCGTCATTCAGGAGGCAACGGCGCAAGACAGCGGCTATGTCACCGCGATCGATGGTGAGGCGTTGGGGCTGGCCGTCGTGGTGCTGGGCGGCGGACGACAGGTGGAAAGCGATGTCATCGATCCGGCTGTAGGGATTTCGGACATCGTGCGGTTGGGTGACAGGGTGTCCAGGGGCACGCCGTTGGCGAGGGTGCATGCGTCGCGAGAGGATGCCGCGCGGCAGGCGGTGGCCGCGGTGCGCAAGGCGATCCGGGTGGGGTCGAAACCCGTCACGGCGCCGGATCTCGTTCACGAAAGGATCAGCCAGTGACCCGCGCCTTTCTTGTGGTTATGGATTCGGTCGGAATCGGCGGCGCGCCGGACGCCGACCGGTTCTATAACGGCACGCTGCCTGACGCCGGAGCCAACACCGTGGGCCATATCGCGCAGGCTTGCGCAGAGGGGCAGGCGGAAGAGGGGCGCTCGGGCCCGTTGCATGTGCCGCACCTGGATGCATTGGGCCTTGGGGCGGCGATACGGCTGGCTTCGGGCGACCCGACGCCGGGTCTGGATGCTGAGCCCGTGGGGCTTTGGGGCTGCGCGCGCGAGCATAGCATCGGCAAGGACACGCCCTCGGGCCACTGGGAACTGGCGGGTTTGCCGGTGCCGTGGGACTGGCACTATTTCCCCGATGAGCATCCTGCGTTTCCCGACGATCTGAGCCGCGCCGCAGCGCAGGCGGCAGGGACGGACGGCATTCTTGGCAACTGTCACGCGCCTGGTACAGCGATCATCGACCGGCTGGGGGACGAGCATATGCGTACCGGCTGGCCGATCTGCTATACCTCGGCCGACAGCGTGTTCCAGATCGCCGCGCATGAAGAAACCTTTGGGCTTGAGCGGCTTTATGATCTGTGCAGGGCACTGGCCCCGCGGCTTCACGGGATGAAGGTAGGACGGGTCATCGCACGTCCGTTCGTGGGCGTGCCCGAAACCGGGTTTACTCGCACCACCAACCGCAAGGATTTTGCCATCGTTCCACCCGCGCCGGTGCTGACCAACTGGGTGCAGGATGCGGGGGGCAGGGTGCATGCCATCGGCAAGATCGGCGACATATTCTCGATGCAGGGGATCGATACGCTGGACAAGGGCGCGGATGCCGATCTGATAAGCCACCTGTCGCGGCTGGTGGACGAGGCAGAGGAGGGCAGCCTGACCTTTGCCAACTTCGTCGAGTTCGACAGTCTTTACGGCCACCGCCGCGATATCTCGGGCTATGCCCGCGCACTGGAATGGTTCGATGTGGAAATCGGCGTGATCCTGAACAAGCTGCGCCGCGGTGACATGCTGGTGCTGACCGCCGATCACGGCAATGACCCGTCGTGGAGCGGCACCGATCACACCCGCGAACAGGTTCCGGTTCTGGTTGCCGGATGCGGAACAGGTTCGGTCGGGCAGATCAACTATGCCGATGTTGCAGCCAGCATCGCCGATCACCTTGGCATCGCGGCGCAGGGGCCGGGGAGGAGCTTTCTGTGAGCATCGCCGACCTGCCCAAGATCGAACTGCATCTGCATCACGAAGGTGCGGCGCCGCCTGCATTCATCCGGCAACTGGCCTTTGAAAAGAAGATCGATCTGCGTGGGATCTTCAAACCGGACGGCACCTACGATTTCCGGGATTTCGCCCATTTCCTTCGGATCTACGAGGCCGCCTGTGAGGTACTGCAATCGCCCGAGGATTTCCGCCGCCTGACGCTGGCCATTCTGGAACAGAGCGCCGCGAACGGCGTGGTCTACTCTGAGACCTTCCTCAGCCCCGATTTCTGCGGCGGCGGCGACGTGCAGGCGTGGCGCGATTACCTGAACGCAATCCGGGACGCCGCCGACGAGGCCGAGCGCAAGTTTGGCATCACCTTGCGCGGGGTTGTCACCTGCGTGCGCCATTTCGGCCCCGACAAGGCCAGGCGGGCCTCGATCTGCGCCGCCGAGACCGCGGGGGACTGGATCACCGGCTTTGGTATGGGCGGCAACGAAAGCGTCGGGCGGCAGCGCGATTTCGCATGGGCGTTTGACTGCGCGCGCGAGGCGGGGCTGCGCCTGACCACCCATGCCGGCGAATTCGGCGGGCCGGACAGCGTGCGCGAGGCGGTGCGCGATCTGGGAGTCGAACGGGTCGGGCACGGTGTGCGGGCCATTGAAGACCCCGAGCTTGTGCATGAACTGGCCGACCGCGAGATCACGTTGGAGGTCTGTCCCGGATCGAACGTTGTTCTGGGCCTCTACCGCGATTTCGCGGCGCACCCCATCGCGCGCCTGCGTGACGCGGGCGTCAAAGTCACGGTGTCGACCGACGATCCGCCATTTTTCCATACCACCCTGCGCCACGAATATGAGATGCTGCACAAGGCATTCGGTTGGGGGACGGAAGATTTTGCCGCGCTCAACGAAACGGCATTGAACGCGGCGTTTTGCGATGAAGAGACCCGTGCGCGGGTCAGAAAAAGACTGGAGACAACATGAGCGAACATCTGACCATCGTCGATCACCCTTTGGTGCAGCACAAACTGTCGCTCATGCGGGACAAGGGCACCTCGACCGCCGGGTTCCGGCAGCTTTTGCGCGAGATCACGCAGTTGCTGGCCTATGAGATCACCCGCGAGATGCCGCTGACCACACGCAGCATCGAAACCCCGCTGGAAGAAATGGACGCCCCCATCCTTGCGGGCAAGAAACTGGCGCTGGTGTCGATCCTGCGGGCGGGCAACGGTATGCTGGACGGGGTGCTGGAGCTGATCCCCTCGGCCCGCGTCGGATTTGTAGGCCTCTATCGGGACGAAGCGACGTTGCAGCCGGTGCAGTACTATTTCAAGGTGCCCGAGGGGCTTCAGGATCGTCTGGTGATCGTGGTCGACCCGATGCTTGCGACCGGCAACAGTTCCGCCGCCGCCGTCAAGCTGCTGAAAGAGGCGGGGGCAAACAACATCCGCTTCCTGTGCCTGCTGGCCGCACCCGAAGGTGTCGCCCGGATGCAGGAGGCGCATCCCGACGTGCCCATCGTCACCGCCGCGCTGGACCGTCAACTAAACTCCAAGGGCTATATCATGCCCGGCCTCGGCGACGCCGGAGACCGGATGTTCGGCACCAAATAGACAAGCTGAAGCCGAATGCGGCGGGCGGCTTTTGGCAGGGCCGCCGTCAGACAAAAAAGGCGCATGGGTAAGTGGGTTCCGGCGGTGCCGCGACGCGTCGAACGGACCGCGCCACGTCAGCTCAGAACGCCGGAAATAGATGCCAGCGCGGAGCGGGCGGTAGAGGCAACAGCAACATTTCCAAAGCCGCTGTTATTGTCGACTACCTCGAAAAACTCGTTTTCGAGCTCGCGTTCGTATTCGGCGATCAGGGATCGGGCTTCAACCTTGAGTTTCTCGCGGGCATCGCCTGCGGGGGTGTTCACGATCTCGTCCAGCTTGTCCTCGAGGCGGGCATCCAGGTTTTTGATGTAGTCCATCAGACCGCCAATCTCGCTGGTGACATCCAGGTCCTCGATATCCGCCGTTGCCGCCACGATGGTGCTTTGCAGCGAGCGTATTTCGGATTGCATCTTGGCCCGGGCCGATTCCCAGCGCAGGCGGCTTTCGGCAAATGGTTTGACGTCGTCGGGAATATCCGCGGCGAAAGCGGACTGCCCGTCGTCGCGACCGGCTTTCAGCATCTCGACAACTTTCGGCAATGCCGCCAGCGCTTTGCTGTAGTCACCATCTGAGGCACAGTTCGTTGCCCAGTTCCAAGCAGTGCGGAATGCGTCGACGTCGGCAACCTGGCCCATGCTCAGGGCCTTTTCGGCAAGTGGCGAGATCTTAGCAAAGGCCGCCTCCCATTTGGCCTGATCCGGTGCTGCCTTTTCGGCTGCCGTTTGTTCCTTTTCCTGCGCCACCTGCGACGCAGTCAAGGCAGCCTGAACTTTTTTCAACAGCGCTGCCGCGCCGGATGCGTCCGCAGCCTGAATCAGCCCGTCTGCCTGATCAAGGGCGGCGTCGAGTTTCGCCTTTACGTCCGCAACCGACCCTTCGGCACGGACGCGCAGTTTGGCGGCAGCCTCGGTCAATTTGGCCAGGTGCGGATCGGCGGCCCCGTCATTGGCAGGTCCTGACAGTTTGTCGAGAACACCTTCGACGGTGGCCATCGCCTTGTCTGCGGCATTCAGATCCTGTGCTTTGATCTGTGCGACAATGCTTTTCAGTGCGTCGTTGAGCTTTGCAGCGGCATCGGGAAGCGCTGCGGCCCGCTGTTGAGCCGACTTGATCCGCGCCACCAGGCCGGCAGAGGACTGTTGGTCCGCTGAAACAGGTTCTTCTGCTGCCTGTGAGTCCTTGTCGCCGGGCTCAGCTGCGGCGGCGGTATCGGAACCGTCGTCCATGAGATCCGGATCGTCCGGCATGTCCTCTATGTCTTCCTCGAGGACATTTCCGTTGGCATCGAGGACCTGGACGTTGAGCATGACCTTGTTTGCCTTCAGGAACCGTTTGAGGTTCTTCGCCAGGGCCGGGATCACCCGTTCGCAAGTCAGCTTCATGACCTTCTGCTCGACTTCGCAGGTGCCGAAGGCCACTTTGACGCCAGGTCCTTCCTTTTTTGCCGTCTTGGCCAGCAGGTTGCCCGGCTTTTTCCGGTGCATCGCAAAGTAATGTTCGGCGGGATCCTTGCCGGGATTGAAGGCAAAGGGCAACCGACCCCTGCGCGCCAGCTTGACGAATTTCTTTAGTTCGGGACCGTTCAATGCGTCGTCTGGCATGCTGTCTCCAATCGTTGCACGGGAAGCCGTGGCCGGCGGCACCTCAGGTGGCCGGTTCGAGCGGTAGCGGCGTGTAGGTTTGCGCGGTCAGATTCGGGTTGGTCGGTGATGCCTCGACCCGGTAGGGAACAAAAAGTGCGGTGTCGTAGACGTAATAGGTGAGCGTTTCACCGGCTATTGCGGGAACAGCTATGGCTGAGAAATCCGGAATGCCAAAACTGCGTGAGCGGATCACGTTCTGTTCGTAGGGCTGGCCGGGTTCCTCGGCCTCGATCCGGGACCGGTAGAGCGCTTCGTACTCGGCTGCGTCATCGATGACGCGGTACCGTGTCCGGTAGGAAAAATGAGTCATCATCCGGGCAACCTTGCTGGCGTTTTCCGGGGCCGCCGTGTCGTGGGAGGATTGCACCACTTCGCCCCAGTCTGAATAGGCTTGGGTGCCGATATAGACCACCGGCTTCTGTTCTTCGCCGAAAGTCAGGGCGATACGGGGCATGCTGTCTGACATATTTCTCTACAACCTTTGTGCTGTTAACCCACCGGGCGGGTCTTGGCCCAGTCCCGGTCGACCCAATCCCGCCCAGCCGGGCTGAGAGAACCAGGCGGATCTGATTTTTTCCACATGATCGGTTCGCCGGTACCGGGATCTGGTGCGATCACAAAGCTGGTATGGCTTGGACCCGACCCCCAGTTGGTGTCGGCGATCAGAATTGGCTCCGGCATAGGCAGGTTTGCGGCCATTGCGGCGCGCACCGAGTCGCGCGACGGGTTCTTTCGCAGGATGGCTGCATAGGCCTCCTTCTTATCTTCTACGGACTTGCCGTCGTACTTGGTGCCCTGCGTGGCGGCCCAGGCATTAACTTGTTCGTCGGTCAGCGCGTCGATGACAGCATTCCACATCGCGTTTTGCCCCCCGCGAATGGAGGCGTCGATATCAGCTGACGTCATCGCCGATCCGGGCCTACGGCTATCCAGCGCCGTCTCCGCGACGCCCTTGTGGGGATCGGGCACTCCGTTCAGAGCGGATTTCAGAGCGGCATCATAAATGCTGGCGGCCTGTTCCTTGGGAACCTCGATCGCCAGCAACGTGTCGCCCATGCCAATCAGGTGGGCTTCAATTTCGCTCTTCGATTTGCCGCGGATCGCGTCCTGTGACGGATGCGTGGGTTTACCGTTGAAGATGTGCTGCCCGAGCGTGAAGAGCGAAACATTCTTGTCGTCGCCGTCGAAGGCCGTCATCAGCCCGGCAACGATGTCGATGGTGCGTTCTCCTTCGGTCTTGGATGCCGGGTCACCTTCCTTGCGCACCAGATAGGTTGACTTGGACGCCGGGTCCAGCAGCACCCGGTCGACCTCCTCGGGCATTCCGCCGGGTGCCAGTTGCCAGATCGCATTTGATCCTTGTTTGAACGAGTCGACAAACTCGTCGCTGCTGACAATCGCGCGCAGCGCGGCCTCATCCTCGGGCGTTTTGAGCCGATCCTTGTATACGTTCTTGGCGACTGCGAAAGCGGCTTCGATGAACTTGGTCTTGCCGGCCGCATAATCCTTGTCATGCACGTTTCTGCCACCGACGACGGCAACAAAGCAGCCGAACTTGGATGACCCATCTGACGATGTTGAGGCCTGTTCGGCAGTTGAATCGTAAATGAAGCTGGTTTGCAGCGCGAGTTCGGTTCCGAGCGTGAGACGGTCCAGCAGCGCTTCGTCTTCGTCACCGGATAGATCCCGCAATCCCTCGACGACCGAGGACTTTGCCATTGCGTCGACTATGCACCGATCGCGACGCTTGCTGTTGCTGGAAACCTCCAGCGCCGCCCCGGCGCTCGCCGCGCTGTATTCGATTGCCCGGGTGATCGGGTTGTCGCCCGCCGTGTGTTCCGTGACCAGGGGAATAGGCGGCGGCGGCAGAAGATCGTCAGTTTGCTGAAGCGGCGTGAATGTGCCCTTTTCCAGCGCTTCCTTGTACAGGTCCATTGCCCGTATCGGATCCTGCTCTCGCAGGGTGATCATCCCTGCGGTGGCAAAACAGCTGCCGACGCTGCCCTGTTCGATCGGGTTGAACATCGCCACCAGAAGTGCCTGTTGGGTGATCTCAGCCGTCAGCGGGTCGGGCGGCACCCATTCATCACCATGAACCTGTTTCATCAGTTCGACGGCCAGGGTTGCCCCGCTTCCTGTCGGAGGGGATGCTGTGCGTATGCGCTCTTTGGCCTCTTCCGATTTCAGCGTTTCAATTGTCTCTTCGACTTGCCGGGTGTGGATCGGGGTGACTGCCCGCAGCGCGTTGTGGCCGTAATTCAAATCCGCCATCGCCTGAACCACCGAGGGATCGTCAAGGTTGTAGGGGTCGCCGCCGGACTTCAGAATGGTGTCGGCAACCGCAAAACCGCGACGGCTGGCAAGCTGAATGTACTTGTCGCCGGATTTGACCGACATGCGCGCGTCAGTCAGGTGTGAACTACCGTCGACATAGGCCAGGGCGCCATCGAGGTACTCTTCGCCACGAAATGCGCCGTTCTTGAGAAGCATTCCGGCGTGATACTCCGCAAAACTCGGGCTGAAATATAAAAAACCGCCTTCTCCGCGCGCACCTTTATTTACAAGCTCGGCAAACGGTTTGATCTTGTCGGCAACCGCATCGGCATGGTCGCTGTACCTCGCGGCATCTATGGCTGCGCCCGCCAGAGTGGGAGAGGCACTGATCGCTTCGATGAATTTCGTCCGGCTTTCGTCGCTCATTCGGGTTGGGCTGGTGGACGTGAGTGCGCCGCCGGGCGCCAGGGTCTCGGCCAGGAGTTTGGTGCCGGCGATGGCATCCGACAGCTTTTTTGCGTCCAGATAGTTCTGCCGGGCTTCGGCGACCTCTTCGGGAGTCGGAGCCGGATCCCGATTGTGAATGCTGGCGAGTGTACCATTGGCCGCCTTTGTTGCGGCACTTGCCGTCGCGGTCAGTTCCTCTGTGATTTCGCGGCCTTGCAGGATGGTGTCGAAAGATTTCAGAGCGCTTCTTGCTGCGTCTGCTGCTGCACCATCCGTAGGTAGGGCAAGATTGGCCATCCGCTGGCGCACCCGGATGTCGCCCTGCTTGTTGTTCAACTCGGCAATCTTCGACTCGGCCACCGTCATTTCCGCACGGCTGGGAATGTCATCGGCCAGTTGACTACGGCCCTGTTCCTTCAGAGCAGTGAGCTCTTGGACCTCTTCGGGAGAATGGCCGTCAGGTGGAACAGCCGCCGCATCCAGCCTGTCAAGTATAGCTTGCTTTTCGGCCCGCAGCGCTGTTTTGACTTCGTCGACCCGGGGCCCGAGCGCCGTCGCTTGGGCGATTTCGGCACTGTAATCGCCGGCATATCCGGCGTCGGCCAGTACCGCTTCGATTTCGGCATGTGCGGCGTTCAGGTCCGGCACCTGCGCGTGATCGGCCGGAATGCTGTCGATCGCGGTCCGGGCCTCCTCCAGCGCGGTCCTGAGTGCTGCGGCCTGTTGTGCACGCAGATCGCCGATCCGTCGCGCAATTGCCTCGACACGTTGTGCGATTGCACGGGTATGGGCCTGCACGTCGGCAATCGTTGCGTGGCTTGGCATTTCATCGCCCAGCATGGCATTGCCCGCAGTGAGCATCCCGGCAATTTCTGTAACTTCCTCCGGGGTTGCGCCATCCGGCGCAATCGCGGTCGCCGTAAGCGCGTCCAGTTGCTGTTGCCGGCGCGTGCGCAAAGCGGCCTGAAAGACGGTTGCATCGGCAATAAGCTGATTGGCGCTTGCCACCAGCCCGTCAATGTCCCCGACATATTCGTCGTCGGCCTCGACACTGGCCAATTCGGCGTGGGTTGCATTGTAGCGCGTTACCGCGCTGTGGTCGTCAGGGATTGCGTCGATGACGCCCCGCGCCTGAACTCGCAAATCTATGAAGGTTTCATATGCGCCGCGTACGTTTCGGTTGTGCTCTCGATCAGCCCGCGATTTCCGGCGGAACCGCCGCTTGATCACGAATTTTTCCAGAAATTCTTCCTGTTGACGCGTAAGCTCCAAGAGGCCGCCCCTCGCAATGATCTTATGAAACCGTTTTTCCCAAGCTGGAGGGACCTTCAAACAAGCTTACGTGTTCCATAGGGCTACGACAACGGTTTTGGGTTTGCCTCTGTTGTGATGGGGGGTGCCTTTCCGGATTCGGCGTGCCATTCGTTTGTAGTACTGCATTTCGAGGGTGAGCCGACTTTTGAAGAAACTGGTCGAGCCGTGGTCCGCCGCGCCATGCCTTGACCCTGGCGCGCCGAAAAAAACGGGTGCCAGGGTTTTCGAATCGGTCAACAGCGCATGTTTGCGCCGTTAGCGTCGTAAATCGGTGCGCCAAGCACCTCGGCGTCGTGGAACTTGCCGAGGATCTCCACCTGTAGCGTGGTGCCGGGTGTGGCACAGTCCGTAGCGACATAACCCATTGCCATCGACCGCCCCGCGCGATGGGCATAGCCACCGGACGAGATATAACCCACCGCCTTGCCGTCTTTCAGAATCGCCTCGTCATTCGACACGTCGATGCCTTCGACATCGATGGTCATTGTCACCAGCTTCTGCTTTGCTCCGGCCTTCCGCGCCGTAAGAGTGGCCTCTTTGCCGACGAAATCCTTGTTCCAGTTGATGAAGGCATCCATGCCGGATTCGACTGCATTAAAATCCGGGCGGAATTCCAGTGTCCAGACGCCCCAGCCCTTTTCCAGCCGCATCGACATCAGTGCCCGGGCGCCATACCAGCGATAGCCCAGATCGGCGCCGGCTTCCTCGATCGCTTCGGCAAGACGCAGCAGGTATTGGGGTTTGCAATAGATCTCGTATCCCAGTTCGCCGGAAAAGCTGATCCGGTTCAGGATCACCGGCACACCGGCCACGAATGTCTGGCGCAGATCACGGAACTTGAGCGCAGAGGCAGAAACATCCTCGCGCGTGATCCGGGCCAGCAGTTCCCGTGATTTCGGCCCCGACAGCGCGATCCCGTGCCAGTCGTCCGAAACGTTGGCGTATGTGACGCCCTTGGGCAGGCCGCGTTCGAACCAGCGGCGGTGCGCCTCCTGCATCGCGCCCGAACCGAACAACATGAAGTGATCGTCGGCCAGGCAAGCCACGGTCAAATCCCCGTAAAGTCGCCCCTTGGGCGTCAGCATCGGTGTCAGCGTCAGGCGACCGGGTTTGGGCACATACCCCGCAAGGATGCGGTCCAGATAGATCCGCGCGCCCGCGCCCTTGAACTCGTGCTTGGCAAAGTTGGCGATTTCGATACCACCCACGGCTTGTTGAACGGCCTTGACCTCGCGCGCGACATAGTCGTGTGACCGGTTGCGTTCGAATGTCGGCTCCTCATGGGCATCGTCCGGGCCATCGGCGAACCACAAAGCGTTTTCTAGACCAAAGCCTTGACCCATCCGTGCGCCCTTGGCGACCAGCCGGTCATAAAGCGCGGTGGTTTTCTGCATCCGGCCCTTGGGCAGGGTTTCGTTGGGAAAGGTCATCACGAAACGGCGTTCGTAGTTTTCCGAGGATTTCACGGTGCCCCAGTCGGGTGTCGCAAATTCTCCGAACCGCGCCACGTCCATTGCCCAGACGTCGATCGAGGGTTCGCCGTCGATCATCCATTCAGCCATGGTCAGCCCCACGCCACCGCCCTGACAGAACCCCGCCATGACGCCTACGGCGACCCAGTAGTTTTTCATCCCCGGAACGGGGCCGATCATGGGGTTGCCGTCAGGCCCAAAGGTGAAAGGGCCGTTGATCATGTCCTTGATGCCGGCCTCTCCGATTGTCGGAATACGTTCGAACGACATCTCCAGCCGGTCGGCTATCCGGTCAAGATCGGGCTGCAACAACTCATGGCCGAAATCCCAGGGCGTGCCGTCGACCTTCCACGGCGTCGATTTGGGCTCATAGGTTCCCAGCAGCATGCCCTGCCGCTCCTGCCGGAAATAGATGTTGGCCTCGTAATCGATACCGGCGGGCAGGCGCCCGGCTTCGCCCATGCTTTCCATCCGCTCGGCGATAAGCGGGATCTTTTCGGTGATCAGATAGTGATGCTCCATCGGCTGCACCGGAAGATGGATGCCCGACATATGCCCGACCTCACGCGCCCAAAGCCCGCCGCAGTTGACCACGTATTCCGCGTTGATCTGCCCCTTGGGTGTGGTCAGGTCCCACGACCCGTCCGGGCGCTGCGACATGGCGGTCACGCCGCAATGGGTGAAATACTGCGCCCCGTGCACGCGGGCGGATTTGGCAAAGGCATAGGTGGCGCCGGAAGGGTCCAGATCGCCGTCCTGATCGTCCCACAATGCGGCATAGTAGTGCTTTGGGTCGATGAGCGGGTGGCGCTCGGCCAGTTCCCTGGGCGAGATGAATTCCTGATGAAGCCCCATATAACGGGCCTTCGAGCGCTCGCGCTTGAGGTAGTCGTACCACTCCTTGGTCGAGGCGGCATAGAATCCGCCGGTGATATGCAGGCCGACACTGTGGCCGCTGGTCTCTTCGATCTCCTTGTAAAGATCGATGGTATAGCTTTGCAGGCGGCTGATGTTGGGGTCCGAACTGATCGTGTGGATCTGTCCCGCAGCATGCCACGAACTGCCCGAAGTCAGCTCATCGCGTTCCAGCAGAACCACGTCTTTCCAGCCGAACTTGGCCAGGTGAAACAGGATCGAGCAGCCCACGACGCCGCCGCCGATCACAACGACCTTGGCATGAGACGGGAGAGGTTTGCCTGTGGCAGTTTCGTCTTTTTGAATCTCTGGCATGGTTTGGTCCTCAGTTGAGCGGCAGGCGGCGGAAGCGGCCGGGCATTGCGGGGTCATGGAAATGGTCAAGCGGTCCGTTCTCGACCAGGTGAGTGTGCCAGTGGTTCAGGGCGTCGCGGTCCAGCGTCACGCCCAGTCCGGGGCCTTCGGGCACCCGGACGGTGTTGTTCGTCTGCCGGAACGGCCCGCCCTCGATCACGTCGCCCACCTGCCAGCGGAACAGCGATTGCGACGGCTCGGTGATCCATGGCATGGCGGCAGACATATGCAGGTATCCGGCGGTGGCGATGCCTGCGTCCCCGGAGTAGCACCAGAACCCCACACCCATCGCCTCGCAGGCACCGATGAAGCGCACCGCGCGGCCAATCCCGCCCAGAACGGCAAAGTTGGTGACGATGAAATCAGGCGCACCCAGCGCCACCGCGCGGCGGATATCCGGCACATGGGTTGAAATCGGGATGGTGAAGTGCCGCCTCAACTCGGCCATTTCCTCGAACGTGGCAACCGGGTCTTCGTAATTGCGGATGTCGTAGGGTTCGATTTCCCGAAACACCCGCATCGCGGTGGGCAGCGACCATTGCATGTTGCTGTCGAGCCTGATCATCGCCTCAGACCCCAAGGCGGCGCGCATCGCCTTGACGGTGTCAATCTCCAGTTTCGGGTCACCCAGAATGAGCTTGCCCTCGAACATGGTGGAGCCGTGCTCCTCGCGCATGCGCATGCAATAGTCCGAAATTGCCTCGGGCGTCATTTCGCCGCCATCGCGAAAGCCGAAATACTCGGTAAAGGGGATGTCCTTGCGCACCGCCCCGCCCAGCAGGCGATATAGCGGCTCGCCAGCCACCTTGCCGCGCAGATCCCAAAGCGCAATCTCGATCGCGCCAAAGGCCTTGACCACCGAACTGTCATCGGTGTTCTGCACGATCTGCCAGGGCGGCACGCAGAGGCTCTCGCACCCGGCAATGTCCAGTGCGTCTGCGCCGATCAACCTCTCGCCCATGGCGCGGATGGTCTCTACCACATCTACCGACGGTGCCTCGCCCAGACCGACCAGCCCTTGATCGGTTTCAACCTCGATGATCGTTTTCGACGTTCCCGGATAATGCCCGCCAGTCCACCACATCGGCTTTTCCAGCGGGATGTTGACGGGAGTGGCACGCAGTCCGGTGATCTTAATACCAGGCATCGGGCAGCTCTTCCTTCCGTTTCTCGACAAAAGCTTCCAGTTCTTCACGCTTGGCGGCGTCCAATGGCGGTTCCTGATAGGTGTTCAACATGGCCTTCCAGCGCTTGAAGGCGCGCAGACGCATGTCTTCGGACCCGCCCTCTTCCCAGCTCTCGACGTTCTCGCTGTTGCTGAGTCCGGGCTCGTAGAATGCGGTCTGATAGTGGCGCATCGAGTGGGCGCAGCCCAGGAAATGACCGCCCGGTTGAACCTCGTCATAGGCGTCACGCGCCAGCGCGTTGTCAGACACATCAAGGCCCTGATCCAGCACCTTCTGATACCCGCCCAGACGGTCTGCATCCATCACCAGTTTTTCGAACCCGGTGCACAGCCCGCCCTCCAGCCAACCAGCCGAATGCAGTACAAAATTGGCACCGGCCAGCATCGTTGAATGCATGGAATCGGCGCTTTCATAGGCGGCTTGCGCATCCTCGATCTTGGATGCCGTCAGCGACCCCCCGCAACGCAAGGGCAACCCGGCGCGGCGGGCCAGTTGGCCGATGGCATAATTGGACATCACCGGCTCGGGCATCCCGAAGGTCGGCGCGCCGGATTTCAGCGACATCGACGACAAAAAGTTGCCCAGCACGAAGGGCGCGCCGGGGCGGAGCAGTTGCACATAGGCACAGACCATCATCGCCTCGGCCATCGCCTGCGCCACCGAGGCGGCGGTGCTGACCGGCCCCATCGCCCCCGACAGGATGAAGGGCACCACGACCAAACCCTGCCCGCGCGTGGAATAGACCCGCGCCGCCTCGGTCACCACCTTGTCGACCAGTAGGGGCGAGTTGGTGTTGACGTTGCCCATGATGACGCAGTTTTGCTCCATCACGTCGGCGCCAAAGACGATCTCGGCCATGTCGATGCTGTCTTGTGCGCGGCTCATTTCGGTGATGGCCCCCAGATGCGGCTTGTCCGACAGGGTCATGTGGGCCAGCAGCATGTCGAGGTGCCGCTTGCTGACCGGCACGTCGCAGGGTTCGCAGGTGACGAAGCCGCCGTGATGCAGGTTCGGATGCAAATAGGTCAGGCGTACAAGATCGCGGAACGCCGCCATGTCGCCGTATCGCCGCCCGCCCTCGAGATCACGAACGAAAGGCGCGCCATAGACCGGAGCGAAGACCTGATTTGCACCACCAATGGTGACCGAGCGCTCAGGGTTTCGGGCAAGCTGGGTGAATTCGCGGGGCGCCTTGGCGCAAAGCGACCGAATCCAGTCGGCCGGGGCGCGCACGATATCACCGTTGACCATTGCACCCTCGCGTTGCCACAGCCACAGCGCCTCGGGATCGTCGCGAAAGGCGATGCCGACCTCCTGCAGCAACCAGTCTACCTGCGATTCCAACCGGGATATCTGGTCTTCATCCAGTGGATCGAAAAAGGGCAGGGTTCTGCGCACAAAGGGAGACACCAGACCGGAATTCGCCTCTGCTCCGCGTACGCGCGTCTGCCGGGAACGTCTCGCCATATCTGCGCCTCCATCTGTTTCAGGGAATGATAGCGATGTGAATTCACCTTGTGACGCTTGAAAACATGAATGCTTTGGATAATTTGAAATTATGCAAGAACTCTGGAAACTGCTCTCTTCACCCCGCCATCTGGTCGTCTTTGAAGCGGCGGCGCGGCTGAATTCCTTTACCAGGGCCGCGCAGGAGCTGAACGTTCAGCAACCGGCGGTAAGCGCCTCGATCCGCCAGCTCGAAGACAGTCTTGGCGTTGCCCTGTTCACCCGAAGCCACCGCAAGGTTTCCCTGACCGCCGCAGGCGAGCGGCTGCGCGCCGACGTCACCCGTGCGTTCGAGCAGCTGTCCCATTCGGCCTCTGCAATTCAACAGCTGTCGCGGCCCGACTACGTGACCCTCAACGCCTCCACCGCTTTCAACAACTACTGGATCATTCCGCGCCTCGCCGACCTGCAATACCGGCACCCGCAGATCGACCTGCGCTTGCAATCCAGCGACCGCGAACCCGATATCGATACGGAAAACATCAGCCTTGCGGTGCGGCGCGGAACCGGCGACTGGCCGGGATGCGAAAGCGCCCTGATCGCCGAAGAGGTCATCTATCCCGTTGCCTCCACCCGGACAATGGCCGCCGCCGTCGACCTCAGAAACCTTGCGGGGCTGCTGCACCAGCCGTTGATTCATCTTGAAGAGCCGGTGCGTGACCGGCCCAGCTGGCGCGACTGGTTCGTGCAATTCGGCATTCACGAGGTCGTCCCCAAGGGTGGCCTGCGCCTGAACGATTACGCCCTGGTAATTCAGGCCGCGATGGCCGGCGAAGGTTTTGCCTTTGGCTGGAAACACTTGACCGACCGCCTGATCGACCAGGGCCTGCTTTCGGGGCGGAAAGAATGGAAATGGCGCACCGGCCAGGGATTCTATCTTGTCTGGTCACTCGGCCGCCCGCTGACGCATGAAGCGGTCCTGGTGCGTGACTGGATTCTGTCCCACCGTCAGTTATCCGAAGACGGATAGGACAGACCCATCTTGGACCGCCGCGCTATTTGCGCCGAAGCCCTATGGGCTGGCCGATCTGCCGCGCGGGCTCCAGCCCCTTGTGATCTTCAACCATCCGCGCCAGTCGCGTGACGGCCCAGTCCGGATAGGGGCAGGACCGCCCGGTTTCGTGGCTCACGTTGATGAACACGCCCTCCTGAGTGGCACAAAGCGCGTCATCCTCCTCCGCGAACATCTGGCCGAAGTAATGCCCCCGCTTACCATCGGCGTCGAGCAGCCGGAACCGATAATAGAACCGCTCGCCCTCGCGCACCTCGCGCAGGAAATGCACGTGCGACTGGATCATGTAAGGGCCTTCTCCCGTGGCTTCGACCTGTGGGCCTCCCAGACCCAGATGCGCAACCATCATCTCTTCGAGCCCCTCGTCGAAGGCGACGCCGTAATAGCCCACGTTCATGTGGCCGTTATAGTCGATCCACTCCGGCTTGACCGTGTACCCCCGCACCTCGACCGGTGCGGGATAAGGGCCGTCATGGCCCGCTGGTGGCACTGATTTCACTGGCATTGCCTGCCCTCCCCCTATTCCTCAAAAATCGCGACCGCCCGTGTAAACCCCGCCGAGGCACCCTTGATCTTGAAGGGAAAGCAGGAAATCTCGAACCCGGTGGGCGGCAGGTTTTCGAGATTGGCAAGCTTTTCCATGTGGCAGTACCCTATGTCCATCGAGGAGCGGTGCCCCTCCCAGATGATCGAGGGATCGCCCGTGCGCGCATATTCCCGCGCAGTCAGAGGGAAGGGCGCGTCCCAGCTCCACGCGTCGGTGCCGGTCACCCGCACGCCCCGTTCGGTCAGGTACAGCGTCGCCTCGCGCCCCATGCCGCAGCCCTTGAGCAGATAGTCGGGCTGGCCATAATGCGCCCCGGCCGAGGTGTTGACCACCACGATATCCAGGGGTTGCAGCTTGTGGCCGATCCGCTCCAGCTCTGCCGCTACATCCGCGGCACTCGCCACATAGCCGTCCTCGAAATGGCGGAAATCAAGTTTGACGCCGGGATTGAGGCACCATTCCAGCGGCACTTCGTCGATGGTGATGGCGCGTTCGCCGTTGTTCATCGTGGAATGGTGGTGATAGGGCGCATCCAGATGGGTGCCGTTATGGGTTGCAATGTGCAACCGCTCCACCGCCCAGCCCTCGCCACCCGGCAGATCCTCGCGTGTCAGACCGGGAAAGAACGTCATCACCTGTTCGGCGGTCTGATCGTGGCCAAGGTATTCGATTTCGGGCAACATGATTGACGGGTCCGATACGATGCCGGTCTCCAGCGGTACGGACAGATCGACGAAACGGCGGGGCATCGGACCTCCTTTTTTTGCAATGCTGAGACGGGGACGCTCGCGCCCCGAACAGAGCCAATCGCATCGCAGGTTGTCAACCGGGGCGGGGGCGCGGCCCTCGTCGCGGCCGCCACCGGGGTTTCTATCTGGTTGCACACGTTTTCGCCTATCAGGAGCCCTTCGAGATATCGGCAGATGGACGGGCGAAAATCGACATTTTCAAGGTTTTGTGCCATACTCGCCGAGAAATTGAAGCCAATCGAACCCTTGATAGCGGGGACGAAATGATCTGCAGCAATCTAAAGCGCCTATGCCTTTTGACGATTCCACTTGGCTTTTCGTTGGTATTGATCTGGGCTGACAGAGCCGCTGCCAGAGAACGGGAGTGCTCGCTGGCTTTGGCTTTTGGCCTCGATATTTCCGTCAGTGTCGATGAAGCCGAATACAGGCTCCAGCGCGCGGGGCTGGCCGCAGCCCTCACCGATCCGGTCGTTTCCCGGTTGATCGTCGCTCAACCGGGTGCGGTGGCGATGATTGCCTACGAATGGAGTAGCCATCGTCATCAATCCGTCATCGCCCCTTGGCATATGATTGAAAGCCAGGCGGATTTGTCCCGGTTCGCGGCTGCGATTATCGATGATGCGGGGTATCCGCATTTTTATCCAACCGCGATTGGCCAAGCGGTCGCTTTTGGCCTTTTGGCTCTCGAAGAAAAATCTGAGTGCTATCGTCGGGTTCTCGATATCTCTGGCGACGGCGTAAACAACGACGGATACCCGCCAGAAAGCGCCTACAAGCATTTCCCTGTCGCCGATGTCACCGTAAACGGACTGGTCATTCTGGGCGCCGAACCCGAGATCGTGCGTTACTACGAAACAAGCGTTATTCACGGAACTGGTGCCTTCGTCGAAGTTGCAGGCAGTTTCGCGGATTACGAAAGGGCAATGAAACGCAAACTCCTGCGTGAAGTTCAAGGCCCCTATCTGGCGCAGAAATAGGCTTCCGACTGGAACCTAAATCTAGTCCGCCTCTGCGTACTGTTGGCGTTTACAACATATACAAGTTGGGGTGTTTGACTCATCGCAGATCATTTGAATGAAAAACCGTGTTTCCTGCGTTCCGGGTGCGGCGAATGTCTTACCCGCCGCATACATTCTGCAGCAGCACCCACTCGCGGTCGGGCAGCACCTGTTCGACGGTGCGGCCCGCCATTGGGTCGGCCTCGATCAGGCCAAGAACGGTTTCCCCTGTTACGTCGCGGGCATAGGCATAGGGGGTTGAGGGCAGGGCGGCCTGCCCGAACATTGCCAGAATATCCTCGTCGGCGATGCTGGGCCGGGCCTCGGCCAGAACCTGTTCACCATAATGGTCGAGTGTATCGGGAGTCAGTTCGCCGGTAGTCAGCAATCGAAAGGCCGCCACCGACCCGGCGCGGTCCAGAAGATCGGCCAGTGGATCTGTTTGCGCGGCACGAGTGCGTTCGGCCAGAACAAAGCCCGCGGCCACCGTCGGGTCTTCGTGATCTTCGATCAGGGCGCGGTTCAACAGAACAAGCCGGCCAGGCAGAAACAGGCTTTCCGCCACGCCGCCGGGCAAAACCACGATCCGGCGCACCCCGGTTCTTTGCGCCAGCCGCTCCAGAACCGGTTGCGCATCCTGCGATGTGCAAGCGCGGCCTGACACCCGTTCTATATGGCGCAGGATGGTTTCCCCTATTTCCTGTCGTTTGATGTCGGGCACCACAGATACGACATGGCGCTGCAACGCCCCGGGCAGCCAGAATATCAAGACAGCC
Organism: Ruegeria sp. YKSF57; assembly: GCF_059612585.1. NCBI lineage: Bacteria > Pseudomonadati > Pseudomonadota > Alphaproteobacteria > Rhodobacterales > Roseobacteraceae > Ruegeria > Ruegeria sp. YKSF57. Next base: position 31,436 of record NZ_JBXWQW010000046.1, read on the forward strand.
AGAACAGCGAAAAGGACCCCGGCAACACTGGCCCAGCGCAACCGACCCGGATGTGGTCGTGCCCGGTCGATGGCGCGCTGCAAGCGGTCGATCGCTTCGATCATCGTGGTTTCCGAGTCGGGCAGTTCGAGCGTTTCACCCGGGTCGCCATCGGGGTTGTAGATCGCTGGAAATTCACCCGGGTTCTGCCGCTCCAGCGCGGCCAGGGACCAGTGCGTCAGGGCGGTGTCCTTGAAATCCGAAATCGTCAGCGTCGCCTCGCCGATCGAGACCAGCACTTCGCGCCGTTGCTCCTCGGGCGAGGGTCGCCACAGACCGGTGGCTTCGATCCGCTCATACTGTTTCAGCGCCGTCATTCGGATGGTTTATGCTCGTCATTGTTTTCTGTAACCCTAGCATGGGAAAATCGGGCACGGCAAACGAGTAGAGCGGTTGATTGGCCATTTTCGCCGGAAACATCCGAAACCGGCATCGAATGTCGCTGAGATTTCAGAGCGCTGGCGGTCTGAACGGTAAGAGAGGGGAATGCAGACAGGTCCAAAAACCGCGCCGGTGGCGGCGTCGATATTGATGGTTGCCGCGATGGCGATCATTGGTGTGATCGACAATTTCGTCGTACGCGTGGCCGAGACCATCGGGCTTTGGCAATTCCACTTCACCCGCGCGCTGGTGATGCTGCCGCTGATTGGCGGGCTGTCCCTGTTGGGGTTGGGCCATATGCGACCCATACGCCCGAACATGGTCGTCTTGCGCAGCATCCTGATGGCGCTGGCGATGCTGTTCTATTTCAGCGCGCTGGCCTTCATGCCCATTGCCCAGGCGCTGGCGGGGTTGTTCACCTCACCCATCTTTGTGCTGTTGATCTCGTCCCTGGGACTGGGGCAGCGGATCGGGCCATGGCGCATTCTGGCAGTGCTGACCGGATTTGCGGGTATTCTGTTCGTGTTGCAGCCTGATCCGGATGCCTTTGATCTCAAGGTTTTGATCCCGGTTGCGGGAGGTCTTTTCTATGCCATGTCGGTGATCGTCACCCGCAGTTATTGTGCCGGCGAAAGCACGGTTGTTTTGTTGGGGGCGTTGGCGATCACTTTGGGAACCGCAGGCGCGCTGGGCCTGATCGGGTTTGCGTTGTTTCCGGTGGAACCAGCGGCCGGCCCTGCGGGCTTCGTGATGCGGGGATGGGTCTGGCCCATGACGGACGCAGTGCCATGGATTGTCACGCAGGCGGTGGGCGCGTCCGTGGCGGTTTTCATGCTGATCAAGGCCTATCAGTTGGGCGAGCCTTCTTATGTGTCGGTCTTCGAGTATTCCATCATGATCTTCGGCCCGCTTTTTGCATGGGTTGCTTTCGGGCAGACCCTTGGCGCCTATCAGATTCTGGGCGTGGCCCTGATCGCTACCGCCGGTATCATCATAGCCCTGCGTTCGGGTTGAGGCTTCAGCTTGGCCATCAACCGGGATAGCGTAACCGCATGATCATCTCGACCGGCCGTTCCTATGTCTTTGTCCATATTCCCAAAACCGGAGGGACCTCTCTGGCGCTGGCGCTGGAGAACCGGGCGATGAAGGGTGATATTCTGCTGGGTGACACGCCCAAGGCCAGAAAACGCCGCAAGCGGGTCAAGAGCGTGCAAAGCCGGGGACGGCTGTGGAAACATTCGACACTGTCCGATATCGATGGCCTGGTATCGCCAGAGGTCCTGAGCGGGCTTTTTGCCTTTACCCTTGTGCGCAACCCGTGGGACCGGGTCGTCAGCTACTACCACTGGCTGAGAGAGCAGGAGTTCGACCACCCGGCGGTGTCCTTGGCAAAAAAGCTGGAGTTCGAACCCTTTGTCCTGCACCCCCATATTCTGGCCTCGTTCCGTAACAGCCCGGCGCGCTCCTATATGCTGCGCGCCGATGGAAAGGAACAATGCGCGGCCTATATTCGGCTTGAACATTTCGCCGAGGATGCCGGGTCGCTGACCCTGCATCTGGGATTTCAGGTCGAGATGCCGCACCTCAACCGTTCGGAGCGCGGGGCCGATTATCGCCGGTATTACTCATCGGATACTGTGGACGCGGTCGCCGAG